>CADBTD010000167.1 GCA_902797535.1 uncultured Ruminococcus sp.
GCTTTTATGATATAATTGAAAGTATATATCCGCTGTATGCGGCGGATCAATAAGAACAGACAGGAGTTCGTATGAACCTTATCCATTTGAAATACGCACTTGAAGTAGCAAGGCTCGGGTCACTCAACAAAGCTTCTGAAAGTCTGCTGATAGCGCAGCCAAACCTCAGCAGGGCGATAAAGGAACTTGAATCGGAAACAGGCGTGACAATATTCAAACGCACGCCCAGGGGCATGGTACCGACACTTGAGGGAGAGAGATTTCTCAACCGTGCCGCATATATCCAGAAGCAGGTAAGCGACTTTGAAAATTCATTCAGAGAGGGACATGAGCCCAAGCGCAGTTTTTCGGTATCGGTGCCGAGAGCGACATACATAGCCGACGGGTTTTCGGAGTTCTGCAAAAGCCTGGGACGTGAGCCGATAGAGGTGCTTTACCGTGAAACGAACGCATCGGAGACGCTGCAGGGAGTGGCTTCATCGGAATACAGTCTTGGCATAGTGCGGTATGCCCAGCATTTTGACAGATATTTCCGGTCGCTGTTTGACGAAAAGGAAATAGAATGCAGGCAGGTATCGGAATTCAGGTATATGCTTCTGATGAGCAGAGAATGCCCGCTTGCAAAGAGAAGTGTGGTACACTACACCGACCTTGAAGCGTACATAGAGATAGCACACTCAGATCCGTATGTGCCTTTCATTTCATTTTCCGAAGTACGGCGTGAGGAGCTTCCGGACAACATAAACAGGCGGATATTCGTATTTGAAAGAGCAAGTCAGCTTGAACTGCTTGCCGCCGCTCCCGAGACATTCATGTGGGTATCACCCATGCCCGAAATGACGCTGAAAAGGTTCGGGCTGGTCCAGGTGCCCTGTATAGACAACAAGCGTGTATACCGTGACACGCTGATCTACAGAAGTGCATACAAACTGACAGCTCTGGACAGGCGGTTTATCGAAGAGGTGAGCAAAAGCCGGGAAAAATGCTTCGGAAAGTAAATTGAGAGAAACTTTCAATTGTGATACACTGATGAAATATTGGTGAGAAGCATTGACAGCAGATACACTGTGTGGTATCATTTTACATGGAAATGACCCGGATATGGCGGTCACATCGGAGATGATAAAGCTATGAAAAAGAAGTGCATCACAATACTGACTGCGGCAGTCATGCTTTCGGGCTGCGGTCAGAGGATAAATACAAACAAGCAGGACAGCAGTGAACAGCTCGACAGCTTTGAGCAGCAGATGGCTGATCAGGCGGAAGCCTATGCGGACAGCTATTTTGCGGAACAGGAGCAGCGTCTGAACAAAGCAAAGCATGACCTTCCTACGGTAGACGAAAAACAGCTCGGCACAGACGATACCGACATAGACCTTACCATGCTTTCGGGAAATATGCTTTACGCCGAGGTGTTCAGGATAGTAAACTCACCCGAGGACTATCACGGAAAGACGGTCAGGGCAAAGGGCACCTTTGCGCACACAGTGGACGGCGGAAAAGACTATTTTGCCGTATTCATGGCGGATGCTGCGGGGTGCTGCAGGCAGGGAATGGAATTTGAGCTTGAAGGAGAGCACAGCTTTCCCGACGACTACCCTGCCGTTGACGACCCGATAATAGTTGAGGGGGTATTCGATTCGTATGTTTACGAAGGATACACCTACTGCACGCTGAGGCAGGCACATTTTGTGGAGGACGTGGCAGAAAACTGATGTTTTTATCAAAAAAGGCTTGAAATCCATATAAAAATGTGATATACTTTATAAAGACTATTTATTTGGAGGTAATAACATCATGGGAATGTTTGACAAGCTCATCGCAAATCTCAAGGCATCCAAGAAGACCATCGTCTTCACCGAAGGCAGTGACGCACGCATACTCAGCGCTGCTGACAAGCTGCTCAAGGAAGGACTTATGGGAGTTATACTCTGCGGAAATGTTGACGACGTAAAGGCTGCTGCTTCAGCAGGCGGTTTTGACATAAGCGGCGCAGAGATACTCGACCCCGAGACCTACCCCGAAATGGACGCTCTCGTAGCTCAGATGGTCGAGCTCAGAAAGGGCAAGATGACCGAAGACGAAGTAAAGGCTGCTCTCAAGAAGTCCAACTACTTCGGCACCATGCTCGTTAAGGCAGGCAAGGCTGACGCACTTCTCGGAGGCGCTACATATTCCACCGCTGACACCGTTCGTCCCGCATTACAGATAATCAAGACCAAGAAGGGCTCGAATCTTGTAAGCTCTTCCTTCATACTCTTCCGTGAGAAGGACGGCAAGGAAGAAAAGATAGCTATGGGCGACTGCGCTATAAACCTCGGATACACCGACAGAGTGGACAAGGACGGCAACGTTGTTCTTTCCGCTGCAAGACAGCTTGCTGAGGTAGCTGTAGAGACTGCAAGGACCGCTGACTTCTTCGGCATCGACCCGAAGGTAGCTGTACTCAGCTTCTCGACATACGGCTCGGGCAAGGGCGGCACCGTTCAGCTCAGCCACGATGCAGTGATTGAGGCAAGACAGCTTGATCCGAACCTTGTTATAGACGGCGAATTCCAGTTCGACGCTGCTGTTTCGGCAGAAGTTGCAAAGACAAAGTGCCCCGATTCAAAGGTAGCAGGTCAGGCTAACACCTTCATCTTCCCGCTTATCGAGGCAGGAAACATCGGCTACAAGATAGCTCAGAGACTCGGCGGATATGAGGCTTACGGTCCTATCCTTCAGGGTCTGAACGCTCCCATCAATGACCTTTCAAGAGGCTGCAACGCTGATGAGGTCTACAAGATGGCAATAATCACTGCAGGCATGGCCTGACAGCCCGAACAAAACAATAAAAACAAAGATATCCCCTGTGCCGTAAAGGTACAGGGGATAGTTATTTCATATTATTCTACGGCGGTGCCGAGCGCCCTTGTGAGCTGATATACCGCTTCGCTGAAATAGCGGGGCGAAATATCGCATATACGTTTCTTAGGAGCATCAAAGGCATCTGTACAGGGAGGATAGAAGGAAACACCGGTTATGGTGACCTCCTCGCCTTCACGGTCATAGCCTGAGATGTCACAGCCTGAGAACGAAAGCTGTGTCCTTACTCCGGAAAGTGTGACAGAACCGTCGGACATGACCTTTTTGCCGCTGATATCATCACGGTAAAACTCATAGAAGTAAGCACCGTCGCCTGCCCTGCCCTTGATCCAGCCAAGCCTTGTCATTCTTCCGATAAGGGTAAGGCTGTTGAGTTTTATATCATTGAAGCGTGAAAGGCTTTCCGAAGAAAGTTCCTCATCAGTGGGACGGAAGACTTCCCTTTCTATCTGAGGGAATGGCTGAGATATCTCATAATCCTCAAGCTGACTGCGCCAGCCTGCCAGTTGTTCTTCGGTCAGTTCAAGGGGGTGAACAAGACCTATCTCGCCGCTTTCGGGAAGATCAAGTTCCTCTTCGTCAAGGGTGTTGAAGCTGCCGTCATCCATATATCTGAATGTTTCCGTGAGAGCGCCTTCGGGAGTATAAATGCCCCACACAAGGCCCTCTGCAAAGCTGTGCATAAGTGCATTGCCGACAAACAGACTGCGCCATTTCCCGGGTGACCACCTGCGCTCGTTCATAAGGACATTTTCAAGGCGTGTTTTCTGGATCGATGCTTCGGTGCGCAGGAGCTTTTTCAGTTCCTTAAATTCAGCGGCCGCAGCCTGTGCCTTTTCGGGGTCATCGGATGCAGCGGGCTTAGGCAGGGATCTCAGAAGTTTATCGCCGCTGTATATCTCGAGCTTATCGCCTGCGGCAAGCTGTATCCTGAACTGTCTCGGGCCGTAGTCAAGTACACGGGACAGGTTTTCGTCAAATCCCAGTTCGGGAACGAGTATATCGCCAAGTTCCTCAGAGGTCATGCCAAGCTGTTCAGCGACTTCACGCATAACATTGCCTGCGGCGGTGCGAACGCTTTTCTGCTTGAAATTGCGTGACATATCATCGACCATACGCAAAGCTCTCGGTGTGCCGCTGAGTGCCATAGCCCTTACGGTCTCGCAGGCAGCGGAGCTGTGCAGGTAAAGCACCCATTCCTTTATCAGGGGCAGGCAGGTATTGATAAGAGGGTCGCCTATATAGAAAAATGCAAAGTAGATGACCCATTTTATCTTTGCGGGACCGTAATCCTTCGCCCAGCGTTTGAAAAGGTCTGCTGCAAAAAGCGCCAGCTCTTTCGGGTCAAGCTCCTCGGCCAGACGTTTTCCTGTCGGGCTTACCCCCGGAGTCTTCATATTTGCGTAGCACAGCATTAGTGCCGAAAGATATTTTTCATCAGCGGCAGTGCCGTCCTTTTTATGAACTTCCCTGACCGGGGCATCAAAGACCCAGGCAACTTTTTTCATCTTTGCTCCCTTAGTGAGCTTTTCAACGGTTTCATCCAGCGGCTCGTCTTCAACCGTTTCAGCACCCAGGACAGATCTCAGCCTGTCTTTTATTTTGTCCGTTTTTTCGGACAGATATGCTTTTCTGAGGGCAGCGGAGTAAGATTCTTTTCCTTGGCGCAGGATAACATCCACAGCAAGGTCTCGTTCCCGTGATCTCTTTGAGAAAAGGAGAGCTTCGATATCATCGTGCCAGTCGGTACGGACCGAAAGAATATCGGTGATCTCGCTGCGGATGACTGCGGAAGAGTCATCGGCGAGAGAGAGCAGCATGGCTCTGAACCTGTCAGGCGACTGCTTCATAGCCCTTACCACAACAAATTTCACAGGTGCCGGAAGAGCAGCTGCCGAAAGTCCGTCAAGGCGGTCACTGTTTTCTGCCAGACCATCGGCAAAGCTCTGAGCGATGACAGATCCTGTGTCGATATGTGTCTCAAGGTGACGCTGCATAGCATCTAACAGTGTTTCGACTGAAAATTCTGTTGCAAAATAGCCGCCGAAAAGACCCTTTGCTTTTTCATTTCCGATATACCCGTGAATATTGTATCTGATGAACCTCGACACAGGATTTTTGATCTTTATCATTGATAGAACCGCAAAACAGCGGACTATAAAATCATCACAGCCGAAATTTTCACAATAGTCGATATCTATATCATCTCCCGAGTATGTAAAGACTGCATTATGCAGTTTTTCTTCAAGAATGCTGGTAAATCTGCCTTCGGTGATATAAGGTATGAGCAGATCTTTTATGTCGGGGCAAAGCATCTCAAAAAAGTGTACTATCATATCACGGGCTTTATTTTTTATATCCGGAGAGGGATGCCCGTGAACCGAAAGAAGGTCTGATATATACCTTGCGACGGCGATATCAGATCTATCGGCGGCATCTGCACAAAGTCCGGGATAAGTGTCTGTCAGATATTCCATTTCCTTATCAAGCTTTCCGCAGTAATGGGAGTATCTGCTGGAATTGAGCCAGGCTGCTGAACTGATGACCTCTTCATCAACGAGTTCATCGCAGGTACACATCATCTCTATGACTTCATGCATATCCTCAGCTGCTGCGCCTCTGATAAGGCGGCTTTTTTGGGTACAGTAAGCCTTAAAAAATGTGCTTATCTCATCAGACATCAGCGATGCTTCCGCTAAAAGCAGATCAAATTCGGTATCGGCATGAGGCAGGATATCGGTATTATCAAGTGATGAAATGATATCCGAACATATCTTCCCTGCAGCAGACTGAAGGGCTTCATTATTTTTCTTACGGTACGCATCATGAAGAAGATGCATATAGGTATGGTTCTGTACCTTTTCAAATCTGCCGAAAAAACGTCCCGCTTCATAGACCGTGGCAGGGTCTTTTTTCGGAGGCTGTTTTCTTGAATAATCATAGCAGTATTGCAGAATGCAGGCATATGCTGCCGAAGCCGCGTCATCCTCCAGGAATGGCGTCAGCGCCTTTTTCAGGAGTTCTTCATCAAGCGCGGCATCTGAGGGAAAAATGTATTTTCCGCATTCTGTTCCGACAAGCGCATAGCAAAATGCGGCAAATCGCATTGTTATATTTTCATCGGGATACACGTTTATATAGGTCATAACGAGCCTTGCCGCAGAGTATGCTTCTCTATAGTCAAGCTGCTGTTTTTTTACTTTTTCTATAAGGGACGGATCACCTGAGTCCATATAAGAAACGAACGTTGATGCATTTTCATCTGACATTCCTGCCTTTACAAAGCAGTCGCAGATCGCTTTTATTACTTTGTCGAATGTGTTTTCCATAAGTTATCACCTTTCTTTATTCCGAGCTGTTATCGGGGCGCATTTTTTCAAGAGCACGCATGAGTGACAGACGCTTCTCCGCCGCATTTATATAGTCATACACCCTGTTCATTTTAGGAAGGATATCCTTGCCGTCGGACAGACTGCGTACAAGCGCCGCAAGCCCGTTCATCCCGAATGATACTGCGGCATCTGCGCAGTCATCGGCATTTGCGACACCGTTTCTTGTGCCGCAGTGTACGGCAGACGTCATAAGGCGGCGTATCTCTGACAGAAGCTGCGTAACTTTTTCTGCACAGGCTGCTGAGGAAGGAGATGACACATACTGTCTGTCATATGACACCGCAGGTGTTCTGTTGATATCCGAGATATTATCGTAAAAAGCTATAGGGAAAAACTCAAGTCCCGTTTGGCCCAGATATGCAGAAACAAATATCACATAGCTGTTATCGGGGGACTCTGACATTTTTTCTGCTTTACGTTCAAGATGCTGAATGAACTTTTTTCTTTCAGCGGTATACTTTACTTTTATATCGGCGGTACAGCCGTTTTTATCCTCCAGTGTAATGGAAAGGATCTGTGTAAAGCGGTCAAAGCTGTGTCCAAGACAGCGAAGAGGACGGACGAAAAACAGGTGTTCTTCGTCGTCATCCTGCCGAGATATCCTGACCGCTATATCCTGCAGATCATCGGTAATGAGTCTGCGCAGAGGATAGATGTCCCTGTTGACAGCGGAATGTGAAAGCACCTCGGAAGATGAAGAGGAGGACAGCTTTCTGCCCGACAGCTTTGCGCCCGAAAGAGTTAT
Source organism: uncultured Ruminococcus sp. (assembly GCA_902797535.1). GTDB lineage: Bacteria > Bacillota > Clostridia > Oscillospirales > Ruminococcaceae > YE71. The sequence goes on from CADBTD010000167.1 coordinate 7,003, forward strand.
CTTTTCACGCATTGTCTCTGATACCGACATACCCATATCCCACAAGGAGGGTGAGGCTCTTCGCCTTACAGATACTTTGCCGTAATACTCGGGACGCAGATCCTGATAAATAAGAAAGTCACCGCCCGAAACACGTTCGGTATCAAGGTAATAGCAGATAACGCCGCTCATACCGTTTCCCGTTACCTCTTTTGTGCCTAAAGGCAGTATGGTCAGCGGACGTGAAACTGTGCTGTAAAGACTTCGGAAACTGCCGAGAGTACTTTCATAAAGTGTATCTGTCATAAGTCTTTCAAAGTGAGCATGGCACCTTGCAAGACTTTCGGCAAACAGTGCTCCGTCAAATGATGCTCGTCTTGACATATGAGCGTTAAGGCGCATTATCACGCTGCGCAGCTCACGCTCGGCGGAGGCGGCTTTTACGCTGTGACAGCGCACAGCAGCGGCTTCAAGCTGTGCATAGATATCGTCGGATATCCTTACAAGACCTGCCGAAGCTGTTTCTTCAAGAAGACCCTTGCAGAGCGCCGCAGTTTCACGGACACTCTGCGCCTTCTTTTCGGGAAGAGGAGCATCCTCCGTCTCCTCTTCGGCGGGAGGTGCAGGTGGCAGCGGTGTTGGAGCAGCATCGGGAAAAGCACGTTTCAAAAGCAGAAAGGCACCTATGATATGTCTGCATACCGTTCGTGACGGACAGGTGCAGGAAGTCAATGATATATCGGCAGGGACAGTTACCGTACAGCCGCCGGTTTTCACGCAGAAGCCTGTTTCAGCCGCAGTTATATCGGGAGACACGCCTTCGGTATCCTTGACTGCCCTGTTGTATATCCCCTTGTTCGACATGGCTGCAAGGGCTCTTTCATCAAGTGCGGCAATACTGCCGAGAATAGTTTTTTGCAATTCTGTCATGATCTACGCTCCACTGAAAATACGGCCTATATGCTCACCGAGCAGATCGGGTGTCATCGCACCCACAAAAGCCCCCATATCCGCAAGTTCCTGACCCACACTGTGATCGAACACTGCAGCACATTTCATATCAAGGGCAGTGAGAAAGCTGAGCGACACACCGCAGTCGATCAGACGGCGGCTGACACGGTAAAGATTTTTCAGAGAACCGCCTTCGTAAAGGTCGGTCACGCATATCACCGCTGTGCGTGCCGGATCGCTGACAAGTCTTTCACAGTAGGTCAGTGCCTTTGAGATATTCGTGCCGCCGCCGAGCTGAACGCTCATCAGTACCTCGGCGGGGTCTTCCACACAGCCGGTAAGGTCCAGGACCGAAGTGTCAAATACAACAAGATGTATTTTGGTAAGAGGCAGCTTTGAGATTATCTGCGCCATAACTGCGCTGTATATCACCGAATCCATCATTGAGCCGCTTTCATCCACGGCAAGGATCACTGTTTTGTTGCAGTATCTTTTCACACGCTCGGTGAACCATACTTCCTTCAGCACAAGCTGACGGGTATCGGGATCATAGTTTTTCAGGTTGCGGCGCACGGTCTTCTTCATGTCGATATTTCTTGATATGCGCATAGGTCTTGACGATGTTCTTTCAAGTCTGCCGAAATAAGAGCGTCTGACCTTATCCTCTATCTTTTTTCTGAGCTCCTCTGCCACCTTGGCAGCAAGGCGCTTTGCTGTTTCTACCACTTCGCCTTTCATCAGGTGACGCAGTGAAAGCACCGACCTGAGCAGGTCAAAACTCGGCTCGGCTTTTTCAAGTACCTCTTTATCGGTAAGCAGTTCGGTCAGATGAAATTCATCAAGTGCGTGGCGTTCAAGTACATCTGCTGTCTGTTTAGGGAAAAAATCGCGGACGCGGGCTATCCATTCAGCCGCCGACAGTCTCGACGCGCCGCTTCCGCCTCCCCTTCCGCTGCTGTCTTCTTCTCTGACGTCATCGCCGTTTGCCCTGCCGTACAGCGAATCCAGCAGGAATTCCATTTCTCCGAGTGCTGATATCTGCTGTTCACTGCCGCTGAAATCAAGGCTTTGTGCCGACTGTCCGCCAAGCACCAGTCTCCAGCGGTTGACAGAAAGCATCCTATTCTGTTCATCTGTCATTTATCAGCACCTCCAAGCTGTGAGATCACTTCTCTGTCAATGGACTGTCCAAAAAGGTAAAGAGCCTCATCTACAGCTTCACCGAAAAGAATATCATTTCCGTCTGATGAGTACGACTGTGCTATACGGTGAGCAATGCTGCGAATCTCTGAGGGGGTGAAACGGCTGAAAGCAAGTTTCAGCGGCGGAAGTATCTCAAGAAAATCATTGCTGTCAAAGCCTGTGATAAGCTCATCTGTCATTTTAAGGAAAACGTCATCGGCAAGGACAATATCTCCCGCTGATGTAAAAAGACCGCAGAGGTAATCCGCACCCAGCTTGCGTATACCTGCTGATCCGTTAAGATATCCCCGAAGTGCAGATTCGGCATCACTTCGGCGGCTGCTGTCAAAGGAATAAAGCAGACCCATAGCTGTGCCGTAAACAGTCGGTTCCTTCTGCTGCCGGGATATCATCGTATCGAGCGCTTTTTCAAGATCGGGACAGAGATGCGGCAGAAGCCTTGCTGCAATGCTGTACATACTGCGCATTATAGATGTGAGCCTTGCTGCACTTTCACGGGGAGGGTCTGCTGAATACGGCAGAAGATAAATGAGCTTTTCCATGCAGCGGCTTAGAAGTTTTTTATAGTCAGTGTCCAAAAATCCGTACAATTCTTGCAGGCTGCACAGCCTTGAGAAACACTCCAGCGCATTTCCCAGAGAAAAGATATCTCCGTCACCGTCGATACTCCCGAGTACAGAAAGGTACTGTTCATCTGTAAGGGGGATACCCATAAGAAAGCAGTCAACTGCCGTCTGTGCTGTCTGTGCGCTTTTGTGCTGACCGTCAAGTGCCCTTGCCGCCGCAGAGGTGCAGGCCTCGGCTATAGTAAAGCCATCGGCGGTGCGGTCTATAAGCACTGAATCGACCTGAGGCACACGGCGATACTGCCATATCTCGCGGACACGGTTTCTGTCAGCACCGCTGTGAAGATCGGGGCCCTTTGCAAGCACGCAAAACCCTGTCCTCAGAAAATCAAGTCTGTGGAAAAGCCTTGACAAGGCAAGACCGCTTTTTCCCGAGAACAGCGAAACGTCCGATTCGTGCTGTACACTGTCGGATATCTTCAGTCTGTGGGAAGCGCACTGTTTTTCAAAGTCTGCAACAAGCGGCGGCTGAAAGGTCTTGTCGCCTATACGTCCTACCGCATCACCCGAAGCAAGTCTTGCAAGGATCCTGAGGGGCATATCGTATGACGGGCTCATCTCTCCCTTGATAAAGGCTGATGTCACGCCGTCACGCACTTCGGCAAGACCGCACTGGCTTATATTCCTCAGCGCCGCAAGACCTTTCATCAGCGACTCTGCCGCTGATGTATCCGAAATAGTAACAGGCGAATCCTTCTTTGACGCTTCATCTGCGGTGCGTACAAGCAGGTCAAGTGAACAGCTGTCAAAAACGGAGCTTTTATCCTCACCCGAAAGCAGGCGCTTCATAACATTATCATAATATGCGGGACTGTTCATGCCTGCTGAATAGCCGTTAAGACTGTCTGCCGCCTCGTAGGAATAAGCCGCAGGGAAACACCCCTGACGGTCTGCGGGTATCTTATGCAGGCGCACAGGCTTTATCTTTCCCTCGGAAAGAAGTTCGGCTATTCCCGAGCTGTGAAAGCCGCCTGTGACTGCAAGCACCCTTTCGCCGCTGTCAAGTGCTTCACGGATACGGAGAGCCATATGCCTTTCACGGACAAGCGTACCGTCTTCTGTCATGGCTGATATGTTCTCCGTTTCACGGTTCATGATACAGTAGCTGTGCAGTGCATAATAATATTCTTCTGCGGAAAGCCTGAGCCCTTCTATCTCAAAGTATTTTTCCCAGAACTCATCAAAGGATGAAACAGAAGTCTTTTCACACAGCGCTTTATAGATATCAGAGCGGGTAAGCTTTGCATCATCGGCATAGCTTACTCGTTCATCCGGGCGGCACAGTCCGCTGTTTTCAGATGTGTTTATAAGTATCTCGCAGAAAGGCAGGTCTATAAACCGTGCGGGTATGCCCCTTTTTCTGCCTTCACGCAAAGCATTGTATTCGGGAGATGCCGTCAGGAACGGATAATAGCACCTATAGTCCTGACCGAGGTCATTTATAAGACCGCCCTTGTCTTTGTAAAAATAGTATATCGCTGCAGGAAGCTCGGTATCCTCAGCAGTCAGGACAGGGATAAGGTCATTGGCATTTTCGGGACCCTCGACAAGTATGACTGTGGGAGAAAACTCATCTATTGCTCTTATGAGCTGATATGAGCATACGGGGCTGTGATGCCTTACGGGAAAAAGCATCAGCCTGCCCTCAGGGTCATATCTTAGAAGACCGCCCGATATTTCATTTATCTGAGCGAGCCTTCCGTTTCCGAGTATGCTATCCATGCTCCACCAACCTTTTCAGCCTTTTGTCTTACTGCTGTTCTGAAATATGCCTTCAGCTTTTCAATGTCGCTTTGTTCTTCCTTGCATACCGCTCCTATAAGGTTTTCGGTGAGTATGCCCACATCAGTCTTGCCGCCGCCATAATACCAGGCATGGCTCATAGTCTGGAAGCATACAGACACAGCTTCAGCGGTACTCATGACCGATGCGGGGCGTTCGACTACCGTGCCTTCAGATGTCCTGCCCTCACGAAGTTCATGATATGTAACAGCGAGAAGCTCAACTATATCCCTGTCTACGGGCATATCTATATGACCCTCTCTTGCAAGGTCTTCTGTTTCACGCAGGATGATCTCCTTTTCAAGAGCAACATCTTTTATGGGAGCTACCGTTTCAAAATTGAAACGCCTTTTCAGCGCACCCGACATCTCGTTTACACCCTTATCACGGGTATTGGCAGTGCCTATAATGTTAAAACCTCTGCGTGCCATAACTATTCCGTCATCACCAAGTTCGGGTATGTTCATTATCCTGTCCGACATAACGGAAATAAGGCAGTCCTGAACTTCAGCAGGAGTACGGGTCATCTCTTCAAATCTTACGAATATGCCTTTTTCCATGCCTACAAGCAGCGGTGCGGGGACAAGTGCCTCACGGCAGGGACCTTTTGCAAGCAGAAGTGCGTAATTCCAGCCGTACTTTATCAGGTCTTCGGTAGTACCCGCAGTTCCCTGAACGGTATTTGTACTGGTGCCGCAGCAGGCTGCCGAAAGCAGCTCGGAAAGCATGGTCTTTGCAGTACCCGGTTCTCCCACAAGCATAAGTCCCCTGCTTCCTGCAAGGGTGATTATGCACCTTTCGACGAGAGGGTCGTTGCCGTAGAATTTGCGCCGTATCTTAACTTTACCATCGGGAGTATCTGCTGTGCCGCCGAGTATGAAAGTTCTCACCGCCTTTGGTGAGAGCCGCCAGTTTTCGGGCTTTCTGCCTGTATCGGACTGTTCGAGAGCCTTTAATTCCTCTGCATAGCGCACCTCGACAGGCGGCTTGATGTATTGCTGTTCCATATACGGTACCTCCTTGACCGGGTTGATCATCATTTTTATTATAACATATTTAACTATCAGATGTAAAGCACAGATTTTGCTATAATTATTATAACACACTAATTGTCCCGCATATGGAACAGATAGCAAATATCCCCGACGGAAATTATCCGACGGGGATCATATTTTTATTTACTTCACTTTTCCGAGCGCCGACCATACCTGTTTTTGTACAGGGAGGCGCTCCCATCTCGGGAAGTCATCAGAATATACGCTGCGAATTTCCTTTGCTGCCTGCGGAGTGAGCAGGGGTATCAGCGAAAGAGTCAGACCTTGTACTGCGCAAAGCATCCAGTATATGCTGAGCATATCTTTATGTGCCGCAGGTGCGGAATAGATATACGACAGCAGCTTATGGACATCGTCAGCCGAGGGATGAGTTTCTGCAAAAGCGTCAAGGGCTTGTTCAAGACTTTCTGCAAACTCATCATGACAGGGATCATCAGCGGGCTTTTTTCCCATACCGAGAAGACCGTCACCCGGCTTACGCTCACGTTCGAGCTTTTCTGCCTTGGACAGGTATTCCTCATACAAGGAAAAAATATCATTCACCGTCGTCATTTTCCACCTCCGGCTCATTGTCCGATACAGCTGCCTGATCGTCAGTGAGCTTTGACTCTTCGATATCAGAGCGCCATTTCATAATGGTATAAATACCGAATCCCAGCGCTGCCGCTATGAATATCCCTCCCAGCAGATAAGCTGTGGTATGGGACATGGTGGTCTCTTTATTGGTGATTATCTTATATCCCAGGAAAATAAAATATCCTGCGACGACCGCACGAAGCGTTGCCTTTGTTCCCGCTGTTTTGCGTTTCTGTTCATCATACTTCTGTTCCTGCATATACCTTTTCCTTCCGAGCCTTGTTTTATAACGATACCTCTGCCGTTTTGCTCCAGCGGCAGAGGTACGTTTGAGATCCTTTTTATTGCAAAAATTCGGATTAGCCTGCCTTACCGGTCTTGTGGTTTGAAACTACGTCGAAGATAACTGCTACGAGAAGAACAGCGCCCTTAACAACGTACTGCCAGTTGTTATCGAGACCGATGATAGACATACCCTGGTTGATAACGCCGAGCAGGATAGCGCCGACCATTATTCCGGGTACGTTACCGCTTCCGCCGTATGCCGAAGCACCGCCTATGAAGCATGAACCTATAGCGTCCATCTCAAATGCGTTACCTGTATCGCCGTTTACCGAACCGATACGAGCTGCCATAAGAAGTCCCGAAAGACC
>CADBTD010000168.1 GCA_902797535.1 uncultured Ruminococcus sp.
ATCGCTGGTGATATTCATACTGCTGATGCTCATAAAGCGGAAAGACAACGACTTCAAGCGCAGGCTGAAGCGTTTTTACCGTCTTTTTTATGCCTGGGTACTGGTGTATGTTCTTCTGACAGAAACGCTCAACTGTTTTGTGCTTTACCACACGCCAACTGCGGCAGAGCTTCTGAAATACCCTCAGGACAAGTACACTCCCGCGCAGCTTGAACAGCTTGCGGAATACCTGGTAGTAAAGACAAATGACGCTTCGATGCGTGTCACCCGTGACGATGAAGGCAGATACGTCCGCACAACAGACCTTGACAAGACTGCCAAGGAATCGATGAAAAATCTGTCGAAGAAAATTCCGCAGCTCAGCGGATACTACACCACGCCAAAGCCTGTGAAGAATTCCTTCTTTATGAGTCAGCAGTATCTTATGGGCATATACTTCCCGTTTACCATGGAAGCCAACTACAATGCAGAGATGTACCCGCTGAACACACCCGACACGGTATGCCATGAGCTTGCGCACACAAAGGGTTTTATCCGTGAAGACGAAGCAAACTTCATAGCATTTCTTGCCTGTGATGCGAGCGATGACGACGAATACCGCTACAGCGGATACATAAGAGCACTCAGATATGTTATTGACAAATGCGAGGAAAACTGCTCGGAAGATACCGTTTCGCACCTTTACTCAATGCTTTCTGACGGTGTTCGGATAGACTGGAATGCCAATTCGGAATACTGGCAGCAGGTCCAGGAAAGTGATGAGGGTCTTTTCGACTCGGAAAAGGTAGCCGAGGTATCTGACAAGGCAATGGAGGCTTCGCTCAAGCTAAACGGCGTTGAGGACGGCAAGAAGTCTTACGGCAGAATGGTAGACCTGCTTCTTGACTGGTATTACACCGACGAATGACGTATCCACCGAAAGGAAACCCGACTTGAAATGAAAACTGTTACACACTCGGCCGAGGAAACGATAGCTCTCGGTCAGAAGATAGGCAGGCTGCTGAAAGGCGGCGAGGTCATCGCTTACAGAGGAGGACTGGGCGCAGGCAAGACCACCATCACACGGGGCATATGTGTGGGAATGGGTCTTGAGGACGAGGTGACGAGTCCCACATTTGCGCTGGTAAACGAGTATCACGGTGACAGGCTGACGCTCTATCACTTTGATATGTACCGCATAACCTCAGCAGAGGACCTTGAAGCGGCAGGATTTTTCGACTTCATGAACTCAGAAAGTGTTATAGCTGCGGAATGGAGCGAAAATATCACGGACGAACTGCCCGATGATACTATCTTTATAGATATCGAACGGATAGATGACGATACCCGTGAGATAACCGTCACAGGAGATGAACGCTTTGAAACTATTGGCAATTGACACATCGGGAAAAACAGCCTCAGCCGCAGTTACCGACGGCTCGCTGGTGCTTGCCGAGAAAAACGTATACACCACCCTTACGCACTCGCAGATAATACTGCCTATGGTGCAGGAGGTGATGAATGACAGCGGAGTCACCTTTGACGGCCTTGACGGCATAGTCTGCGCAAAGGGTCCCGGGTCTTACACGGGACTGCGCATAGGCATTGCCGCAGTCAAGGGGATGCTCATGGGACATGAAAAGCTGTTATGTGCGGGGATATCGACCCTTGAAGCGCTGGCTGTGAACTGTCTGGCGTACAGAGGAAGGATAATACCTGTAATGGCGGCAAGAAAGGGCATAATCTACATGGGGGTATATCAGTCGGACGGTGAAAAGCTGACCTGCATAAGTCCCGACAAGGTATGCAAAGAAGACGAGCTTGAAGCATTCAGGGACGCTCCCGCAGTGATAACGGGCGACTGCTGCGAGGCAGTAAAGCAGAGCATTTTTGCCGACTGCCCCGATATCATCTGTGCGCCGCCCGCCGACCGTCTGCAAAAAGCATCATCGCTGTGCATGGCATTTGAGGCAGACACGTCAAGGGCTGTTACCGCTGATGAACTTGCGGCGGCATATCTTCAGGACACAAAAGCCGAAAAGGACAAGGCGCACCGTGATCAGTCCGGCTGAGCCTGACTCATCCCGGCGTGATAATACAATATCATAGGAGAAATACAATGGAACTTGTTGACGTAAGACCCGAGGACAGGGAGCTTCTGTGGAACATTACCCAGAAGTACCTGTACGAGATGACTTACTTTTACGATGACAAGATGGACGCGCACGGAAACATAGAATACGAATATTTCGACGCCTACTTTACAGAGCCCGAGCGGAAAGCCTTTTTCCTGTACGAGGAAAAAGACCTTGTTGGATTTGCCATGATGCGCTCGTACCCGTATACGGAGGTCGAGACCCATCTTGTGCTGACCGAGTTCACCGTATTCCCGATGTACCGAAGAAAACACCTCGCAAAAAAGGCAGCAGAGATGATATTCGACCGGTTCAAAGGGGTATGGGAAGTCAAATACAACGAACAAAATGCCGCAGGAAAAGCTCTGTGGAATCAGCTTGCCGAGAAATACCATCCCGATAAGACAAGCCTGAACGAAACCGAAACTCTGCTGACATTCAGCTCGTAAAGGCATCAGTGTCACGGAAACAATATCAGCAGGATCATAAAATCTATATACTGTAAGGAGAATCATCATGGTAATTGCAATAGGAAACGACCACGCCGCTCCCGAGCTCAAGCTCGCCTGTGCGGCGCACCTTGAAGAAAACGGTCACACCGTCATCGACACGGGCTGTGCCGTCGGAGAGAAATGCGACTATCCCGATGCCGCCCGCAAGGTCTGCGAACTGATACAGCAGGGCAAGGCTCAGCTTGGAATACTTATCTGCGGCACGGGCATAGGAATGTCGATGTCTGCAAACAAATTCAAGGGCATAAGAGCCGCCTGCTGCTCGGAGGTATTTTCGGCAAGGCTCACCCGTGAGCACAACGATGCAAATGTCCTCTGTTTCGGTGCAAGAGTCGTAGGCGAGGGCACAGCTTTCGACCTTATCGACGCTTTTGTGAACACGCCCTATTCAAACGGCGAGCGTCACGCAAAGCGAGTTGCCAAGATGATGGCTATAGAGAACGAATAAAAACACCGCCGTATTTCCCACAGGGAGATGCGGCGGATTTTTGCAGCACAAAGGATACTCGACCCATAAGGAGGTACTCATGGATTCCACAAAAAAGTTTGACGGACGCGCAAAGGACTACACCGCAGCCAGACCAAGCTACGCGGCAGCGCTGATAGACTGCCTGTACAGCAGCTTCGACTTTTCGGCAGACTCGGTGATAGCGGATATTGGCTCGGGAACGGGCAAATTCGCCGCCCACCTGCTCGAAAAAGGCAGCACCGTATGCTGCGTCGAGCCGAATGAGGATATGCGCCGAGCCGCCGAAAAAGTGCTGTCGGGATACGAAAAATTCCGCTCGGTCAACGGCGGCGCCGAGGATACCACCCTCGCAGACGACAGCGTTGACCATATCACCACGGCACAGGCTTTCCACTGGTTCGATACCGAAAAATTCAGACGGGAATGTTCCCGCATCATCAGAAAAGGCGGCAAGGTCGCCCTGATATGGAACGTCAGGGATATCTCAGCCCCCGTAAACCGCGAACTGCACAGCCTGTTCACACGCTTCTGCCCCGATTTCCACGGCTTCAGCGGCGGCATCACACAGGACGACGACCGCATAAAACAGTTCTTCGGCGGGGCGTATGACCATGTGTCCTTCGATAATCCCCTGTACCTCGACAGAGAAAGATTCATCTCCCGCTGCCTGTCGGGCTCCTACTCCCTGAAGGAAGGCGATCCCGATTACCCCGAATATATAAAAGCCGTCAAAGCCCTTTTCGATAAGTACGCCGCCGACGGCATAGTTACTGTCCCCAACCGTTCGGAAGCCTATATCGGCACCGTGAAATAACTCCCGCGAAACACACGCCCCGAAGCACTTGAAAAATGCTTCGGGGCTTATTGCCTTATATACGAAAACACGGCGTTTTCAGAGTATGAATATATGATACAGCACGAACATTATCACGGCTATGAAGAAATACCCCATAAGCAGCATCCAGATCGGAGGGGCAGATATCTTCTCGCCTTTTTTTCTGCGTGTGCGGCAGTCGGATATCCACACCGAAAGGAATGATGCCGTCATTGTACCTACGAGTATCACAAGCACAGGTGCGAACCACAGTTTCTCCGGCTCGGAGTAATATTGCCGGTCGCCGCAGGACACGCACCTTTCCGCCGTTATACCAGGGATGTGTATTCCCAGAAACAGCGCAGTTTCAACATATCTGTGAGATGTCTGAGGAAGAGTCACAAAGGATATCTGCTCACCGCAGTCTTCGCAGACAGTTTTTACTGCACCCGATGATATGCAGGTAGGTGCTTCGACCTGTACCTGCTTTGTGTGACCGTGATAAAAGCTGTCGCCGCAGACCAGATCCCACTCGCATATAAAGCCTATGTTAGTGTAATATTCATCCTGTTTGTCGGTCCTGCCTTCACTGCGCTCTGCCGCCCATTGTCCGAAACCGTATCGGTCAAGGTCTGCATTCATCAAGGCATACTGCACATCAAAGCTGTGAAATCTCGGCTGACCTTTGCTCCAGTTGCTGTAGGTGAACCGTTCACTGCTGAGCCAGCACCAGCTGTCGCTCTCATTTATGTAGTATGCACCTATCCAGTAAGCGCCCCGCTTTCCTTCACTGCTTATCAGCCCCTCAAGAAAGCTCTGCTCCTCCTTGTCGGTTATGGAAACAAGGTGTCCGCCCATACTGCGGCAGAAATTCTGCGCATCGTTTCGGGGAAGCACATTATTGAACAGCTTGTAGCGGCTGTTTTCGTATCTTACTGTCTTTTCGGGGACAAAATCCTTTGCGTACCCGATATCGTACTCTCCGGAGGGTCTGCCTTTATCCCACTCACATATGTATGCGGAATAACCCTTGCCGAAAACCGCACTATGCCACCTGCCACTGTCGCCGTTTTCTATCAGTGCGCAGTCTCCGTCGCCGAGAAG
>CADBTD010000169.1 GCA_902797535.1 uncultured Ruminococcus sp.
CAGATGAAACATAAGGGATTTCGCCCGAAGAGATATAAGAAATGCACATGGAACGACGGAGATATTTTCAGATATGAATTTGTCGGGAAAATAGCCGTAAAATATGATATGGCACACAAATACCTCTTTTTGCAGAAGATAGGCGATTATTTTGATGCTGATCCGGATTTCATAAAGATTGATAAAGGTAAAAAAATACACGGGGATATCTGCCCGATAGTTCGGCTATGGATATCTGATGATAAGAACTTCATTCCCGATGAAAAAAGCAAAAATGATTGTATGGCTTGTTATGGTATAGAACGTGATGACGGAACAAACAGTTATCAGTTTTATATTTTCGGAATGCCTGATAAGCTGACTGCATTTGATTTCATTTGTAATTCAGAGACTACGGTGCCTGATAAAGAAAGAATGCCTTTTGGCAATGATGACATAAGTCATATTTATTGGAAGTTTTTTGAAGAGCGCATACTTAAAAAGTATCTTTACCAGACAAGGCATATCAAAATATAACCATAAACAGAATATATCACTATTTGAGCTGTTGCAATACCGCAGCAGCTCTATTTCGTTAATAAAAGCTAAATATGCGATATAATTAGAAAAAATCAAGACTACCGAGCTTATCCACGTCCATGCAGGTAGTGAGACCATTTCCGCTACACCTGCACACCCGTTCTATGTTGACGGTTTCGGCTGGACTTTAGCAGGAAAACTCCGTGCAGGCGATGTACTTGTTCTTTCCAACGGCAACCGCGTTGTAGTCGAGTGGATACAGCACGAACTTCTTGAATCACCTATCCACGTCTACAACTTCGAGGTCGAGGAGTTCCATACCTATTTCGTTGGCGAAAGCGTATTTGATAATTTAACACCGGTACTAAGATCTGTTCATCGTAAAATAGTAACACCATGGTGGAATTCATATTAAACAGGAAGTGAAAAAATGACTATACTTGAAAAGATATATAATAAAACTTGCAGTAACGAAACACTTGTCAATTCGGATATTCTTGGAGATAAGGATTACTATAGGTTCAGCTGGAAAAAAGGGCTTGCGATCCAACAGATTATTCAATTTGAAAAAGAAAACAACATACATATTCCGGATGAGTATAAAAGGTTCTTGCAGATGTCAAATGGCGCAGATTTATTTATTGTTGATGATGATTATTCAAGCTATCATCTTCTTTCATTAGAAGAGATGTTTGAAGAAACAGTATCAATGAAAGAATGTGGTTATGATATACGTGATAATCTTGCTTTTTTTCAAATGGAACAGTCTGATGATTTTATTATGATCGATCCTGAGGGTGAAATGATCACATATTGTTTAGCTGAATATGATAGTTCGGAATGGGTAAGAATGCATACCGGTTTTAATAATTTCATGTTGCGATTATTCTGGGCGAACGGTCACCCATTTTGGGAATGGTTATTATAAAAAGCAATAGATGAGCTTATCTTTTGGTACGGAGCTGTTGCATTGCAGCAGCTCCTATTTTATTGACAATACTCGCAATATGCGATATAATAATAGTATGCCCACCCCTTCTACGTTGATGGGTTTCGGCCGGATGCTTACAGGCAGTGACAGCATGGACTTTTCGGATCGGACTTTGTTGATCCCTACGCAACCTGACATAACATAAATCAGCCGAATTTGACAAGTTTGATTGGTGGACGTTTACGGGATGCCGTGTTATAATTTTCATAGAGATCGGATAAAGGAGGATCACTATGAAAAAGGTACTGAAGATCACGGCGATAGTTATCGTCTCGCTGATAGTTATTCTGTTAGTCGCTTTGGGAGTTTATTGGCATCATAATACGCACTGGTACGACAAATACCAAAAAGCACTTGATAAAGTCGGGGCTGAGGAAAAACAGTTTGCTCTGCCAAACGGAAATGTCATCAATTACGGCGAAGTCGAGAACGACAAGCCTGCGCTTCTTCTTATTCACGGACAGATGAGCATATGGGAGGACTATGCGCTTGTAATGCCCGAACTTTGCAAGAACTGGCATATTTATGCGGTCGATGTGTACGGACACGGCGGTTCGTCTCACGATGAAAGCCTTTACTATATTGATGTGAACGGCGATGACATTATCACATTCATCAATGAAGTGATCGGTGAGCCGACTGTTGTTGCGGGTCATTCCAACGGTGCGCTGACTGCCGCCTATATTGCTGCTTACGGCGGTGAGAATATCGCAGGCGCAGTGCTTGAAGACCCTCCTGTTTTCAGCACTCAGGGTGAAGGCTGGGAGAAGAGCTTTGCGTACCTTGACACCTACAAAAATCTCCATGATTACAATAATTCGGATAAGACAGAATGCTGGGAAGCATATTATCTGCGGCACTGCTACTGGGGACAGCTTTTTATGAAAGACTTAATG
>CADBTD010000170.1 GCA_902797535.1 uncultured Ruminococcus sp.
CCTGCATCTGCATTCTCTGACGCATTCTCCAGATACGTCTTCTCGATATGATCGTAAAACTCATCTTCCGACATCTTCATGCAGGCTTCAAACTCGCTGCAGATCCGCAGCAGCATCGCTTTGGTCATACTCTCATCGGGCTTGATCATCTTCAGGGATGTGCCATAGTCATTGTTGAACTTCTTTATAGTGCTTCCATGGTATACCTTCAGTTCCTCGTAAAGCTCATTTGCCGTTTCGATCAGCTGCTCTCTTGTCTGTTCATCGAGCTTTCCGCGGCTGACGTAAAGCGTCACTTCACTGCCTGACTTTACCTTTGCGTCGTGCGCAGGCTCAGTCTTTACCACAGTGCCTGCCGGCGAGTGATCGTATATCTGCTCTTCTTTCGGCAAAAGGCCCTCATCCGTCAGAATGTCCGCAGCCTCATCATACATCTTATTCACAACATTGGGCACAGCTACCTCCGACACAGTGCTTTCCATCTGCGACGCGGACGAAAGTCTGCTGCCGAGACCTAAACCTGTTCTACCGCCGAACAGCAGCACCGCCGCGGCAGTACCAGTCAAAGCCAGCGCCAGACAAGCCGCCAGCGCACCTCCTCTGCGCAAATGTGCTGTCTCGGTACGGACTGCTGCTTCCGATCTGTCGTTCCATTTTGTTTTATTCATAGTTATTGTTTTCATCTCAAATCCCGCCTTTCTCATGGTGGAGGAAAGTATACGGGCCTGCAGATCATCTGATATCTCGCATTGTTCTGCTATCATGTCAAGTTCGTCATTTATGATCTCGCTGTCTGCGGCATCAGCATTTTTGCCGAGCTCGTTAAGTCTTGTGTTCATGACCCTTCCTCCAGTATTTTTCTGAGTTTCAAAAGTCCCCGGGATAACCTTTTACTGACTGTGTCGGTCTTCATATCCATACTTTTCGCTATGTTCTTCACAGGCTCGCCCATATAGTACCGCCTTATGAATATCTGCGTATCAGGCTCGCCAAGCTGCTTTACCGCATACATCAGATCTATGCTGTCGGCGGCTATATCATCGTCGTATACGGTGTTCTCTATATCCTCAAAGGATATACGTTCACCGCTGCCGCAGCTTCTGCGAAGGATATCCGTACACTGCCTCTGAGTGATGACAGCTATGTATGCGCTCATCGAGTGCGGCACTGTTCCGCGCTCGCTGACCGATGTATACAGCTTCATGAATACATCGCTGACAGCCTCTTCGATATCCTCTTTCGTACATTGCCCTGACAGCCTGTTGTAAGCGATCTTATACACATAGGCACTGTACTTGCTTACCGCAGCTGTCAAACCTTGCTGAGGGTCGGTGCGCAGCAGCAGGATAAGCTCCTTATCGTTCATATGAAAACCTCACTTCGTTGAAACGTTTCATATATTATAGACGTTCCCGGACACGAAAAACGGACACGCCGCCAAAAAAAAAATATGCAAACAAATCATGAATAAAACAGCCGGACGCCTTCCAGTCACCGAAAGCGTCCGGTCAGATCATATCTTATAATGCTAAAGCTAAACTGTATCGGTACGGCTTATTGATCCCACAGGGAATAATCATCGAACCATTCTTCTTCATCTGTCTCGCTGTAGTCGGGATATATTTCTTCACTGCCGTCGGGTGCGACATATCTTATGCAGAATCTGCCGCTGCCGTCGTCTGCGGGAAGAATGTATACCCTGCCCTCTGTGTACCCGTATTCGTGCATCGCAGAGATTATCTCATAGTCGCCGTCGGGAATGCCATCTTCGAGCTTTGAGATGTCAAGGCCTTCTTCCGAGACAGCCCCGGGATAATCTCCCCGTTCTTTCAGCACATCCCATGTAACCTTAAAATCAGGGTCTTCGATGTCCTCATATCTGCCCTCATTGAAGAGAAACCACGCGCCTTGCATAGCAGCCTCGGCGGGAGTGAACTCATCGTCAGATCCTTCAGCATATTTACGGCTGATCCTGTCGGCTATCTCTTCATTGCTTACGCCCTCATAGGGATCTGGTGTTATGCCTACATAGAAAGGCAGCACCGATGCTTCTTCACCCGTGAGCCACAGCACACCGTTTTCGAGATAATAGGCATATCCCCCGCTCAGCACGGTCACGCTGAGATTCCCGAATATGCCCTCATCGCTCCGCCACGGTCCGCAGTTTGAAAGAGTAATGATGTACCGCGTGTCATCAGCGGGTGTAAGTCTGAACTTCTCGGGATCGGAAAAGAACTCATCGGGGTCGATGCTGTGTGCCTTGCGCCGCAGCCTGTCAAAACAGCACCTGTGTTCAAACAGAACGGAAGAGTTTTCCACGGTTGCCCGTTCTGCTGCCGTGTCAACTATCCTGTTGAACTCCGCAAGCACGATATCGTTGGAAACGTGTTCTCTGTTCTCCCATTCGTTATCCTCAAATTTTTCGTATGCAGCTTCCAGCTCATCTCCTGCCAGATCACGAAAATATGGATCTATATAATCTAACAGATTATCTTCCGGGACAGCATAATAATATCCGTCAACAAGATTATGTGCCCAGTATATCGGTGTTCTTGAGCAGCGGAATATATGAGGATAGTTTATCGAATCAAAAAATCCCTGCTTGTCGCGGTCTGCTATCAGATCATACTGCGCTATCATAAGCTCGGCCATGTGATAGATTATCTGTTCGTCAGGCAGCGTCCAGTCGTAAGGATTGATTATTATGCTGTTTTCGTTATTGATATACTCGGCAGTGTAACCCTCGTCATTGGTCACCTTTTTGTTGTATATGTCATCTTCCTCATCGCTGCCCTGTTCCGCGGTGCTCTCGGTCTCACTCTCAAAGACTTCGGCAGCGCTTTCTTTACTGCTCTCTGCACCGACCTGCTCAGCGGCATCGGTCTCGGATATCCTGCCGCAGCCCGAAAACAGCAGAGCTGCCGCAGTATATATTATGATATTCTTTTTCATGCTGTATCCTTCTTCGTAATGATGCTTGACAGACGTTTTTTGCAATGCGCCTGTATTATCAAAAGCTAATATGCTGCAAGTCAGCCGCGGTCTGCCGAAAATATCCGTTCCACCGCTTCCGGCAGTTCGCAAAGAGATGATATCGCAGCTGCACACCCGTCTGTCTTACCGAAGCCGTATGCCGCATGAACAAATGGTATGCCTGCTTCTGCAGCCGCATCAGCGTCACCCTGCGTGTCACCGACATAAATACAATCGGTGATGCCCTGCCGTTCCATCAGAAGAAGTATGTTCTGCCCCTTTGACAGCCCCGTTCTTCCAAAGCACTCGGTATCGCAGAAGCACTCGGAAAAGCCGCACTGCGAAATGTATATCTCAATGTATCCGTCCTGACAGTTGCTGACTATGCCCAGCGCATATTCCTTTGCAAGCTCTTTCAGCACTGCGGCGGAATCGGGCATCAGCTTCGGCGGATTCGCATACATATATGCGTGCTCCATCTCTGCACATATATCCATCAGTCTTGACTGCTCCTCACGGGTTTCGTCGGGAAACATCATCGCTGCGATGACATCCATCGGATTGCCCATGAATCGGTGCATATCCTCCAGCGTAAACTGTTCACTGCGGTCTGTATTCTCGCGCAGTGCCTTATTCCATGCCTCGGTACACTCTGCCGAAGAATCCCACAATGTACCGTCAAGGTCAAATAATATTCCTTTTTTCATACTGCTCTCTCCGATCATCATTCGTATCTTTCGCAGGGCACCTCATCTGCCCGTGATATACCGCGGTGACGCTCTGCGCAAGACATATCCCTATTATACACCTTTGCGCCCGTAAAAGCAAGAGATTATCCGAACTTTTCTGTTTTATTCATACAAATCACCGATGTGTTTTTGAACTGACACATCGGTGATTTTTTCCTGCCTTACATAAGCACTATTTCCGAGGTTCTTCGTAAGCATGATATCTTATGCTTACAACAGCGTCTTTTCCGAACACATCGCCTTTGTCAAACTTTTCAGCACCGTTTATGGCTATCTTTGCGATATCTCCCTCACTGCTGAAGATCCCCATTTTTATATCCGGCTGACGTGTTATCTCAAACTCAACAAAGCCTGCTGCTCTAAGTTCAGCTTCAACATCCTTGTAGTTTTTGCCGAAATACGAAATACTTCCCGCAGGAACTACCAGTTCATCAGGATGCTCCGCTGAGATCTCCTCATAAGTAGGCGGCTGATAATAATATATCACTGCCCTGTCGTCACCGCTGAACCAGTCTCCCACAGAAAAATCCTTGCTTCCCGCAACAGTAACGCCTATTACACGGCCTTCCTTTATATGCTTTGAAGTTTCGGTCCTTCTCTCCATAACGATATTGGTAAAGCCCATCTTATGCAGCATATCGGCTGCCTCTCTGCGGTCTTTGAACATAAAGTCCTTCGCTGACTTTGTCATGGGAACGTGCGTATGCGAGACTACATCCCTGCTTTCCTCATCGACAAATTCTACCGCATATCTGAAAGTATCTGTCTTTGACCACTTCCTGCACTCATATGCCCTGACCGCATTCATCGGATGCGACATACGGTTGAACATCATAAATTCCATTGATCTGTTAAATGCAGAGCTCTTTATCATTTTCCTGTATTCGACTGCCTGCTGCATGAAGGCCTCCTTGTTGGCCTCAAAAGGTATGTTCTTATCATAGCCTGCAAGTCTCATGCACATTTCTGTAACGATATCGCTGTCACCGCAGCATACAGCCGCAACTCTGTCCGCAGAATACTCGCTGCACCTCATCCAGTAGTAAAATGCTGTCTGTATCGGCGCTGTAAGAAGAGAACGGAAACCTATTATCTCTGCTGCACCGCTCAGTATCATCTTTCCCATAGTCTTGTAAAGCACATGATGACATACTATGTGTCCGCACTCATGTGCAAGCACAACAGGGAGAAGTTCCTTAGGAAATGCGTTTATAAGCCCTGAAGTGACCACTATGAACGGGTCGGTATCCCCCGAAGTGTATGCATTCGGGCGAGGGTCAAGAGATATGTAAAGCTCAGGCACCTTTATTCCCAGCTTTTTGCATATCGGCTTGAGCATATCATAGTACTCTGACATCTGCTCATCATTCACATTGAGATATGTGGACATATTCAGTATACGATACTGTCTTTCGTTCCATATTTTCATAAAAGCCTTCAGCACCTGCGAAAATCCGGGTATCGATTTCAGCGTATTGAGCGCAGCTTTGTCTGATTCATGGATAAATATCTCGGGGGCTATTGCCATTTTTGTCACCTCATGTTTCTTTCTTGTCTGTCATTTTTCTTCTTATGATGCATATTATCGCAGTGTTTTGCGATATACACCATTATTTTAGCACATATAGGGACCGTTGTCAATTGACTGCGCTGCAAAAAAAATTTTTATAAGTAAATTTCATCAAAGGCGGAAATAAATGGAAGAAATTCAAAATTTCACTTGCATTCTGATATACTTTATGTTATAATATTATTAACACGTTTTGAATACAGACCGATGATCATTTATATATGAGAGGAGATCGTATAAATGGATATATCCGTTCTTCA
>CADBTD010000171.1 GCA_902797535.1 uncultured Ruminococcus sp.
CCTTTATCAGAATCTGAAATACATGAACGGGTTGAATGTGCCCGATACCAGATACGCCGCAGACAGCACTAAAAGCATCAGCGTGATAACAGGCTCTGCGATGGTCTGATATACGGACTCGGCCTTGCTGTTCAGCTTTTCTCCCGCCTTTGCGATAAGCGGAGTTGACCCCGCTGTGAGTATCACTATAAGCGGCAGGAACTGTATCAGCCAGAGCGTTGTCTGCCTGTTCCACAGTGATATCCCGCCGAGACCGAACATATTTTTCATGTTTGCCATAAGCTGTGCCGTGTCGTCATATGCGAATATCGCCCAGCCTATCACTATCAGCAGAAGTGCGTATATGTGCTGCGCCGCCCCGGGCAGCTTTTCCAGCGGCTTTGAGAGAACCAGCTTTTCTATGAGGAGCACCGCACCGAAGTACAGTCCCCACATTATGAAGTTCCATGCCGCACCGTGCCAGAATCCCGTCAGACACCATACTATGAGTATGTTCACGCACTGACGCACCTTGCCCTTGCGGTTTCCGCCCAGAGGGATATAAACATAGTCCCTGAACCATGATGACAGCGACATATGCCACCTGCGCCAGAAATCCGTTATCGACTTTGATATATAGGGATAGTTGAAGTTCTCAAGAAAATCAAAGCCCAGCATCTTTCCCATGCCTATCGCCATGTCGGAGTATCCGCTGAAATCAAAGTATATCTGAAAGGTGTACGCTATAGCGCCCAGCCACGCCGCACCTACGCTCAGTCCCTCCTGCGGTGTGTGGCTTATCTCGTCAAACAGTATGAATATGTTGTTCGCAAGCAGCGCCTTTTTCGCAAGACCCACAGCAAATCTTTTCGCACCCGAGGCAAACTGCTCCCCCGAGAATTTCCTGTCCGCCGTCAGCTGCCTTTCTATGTCGATGTACCGCACTATAGGACCTGCCACCAGCTGAGGGAAAAGCGCCACATATGTGCCAAGCGTCAGAAAGTTCTTCTGCGGCTTTACTTCGCCTCTGTATACGTCGATGACATATGACAGCGACTGAAAGCTGTAAAAGGATATGCCGATAGGCAAAGCAAGCCCCGGCAGCTTTATGCTGCTGCCGAAAATGCTGTTTGCGTTGCTCACAAAGAAATCCGAATACTTGAATATCATCAGCAGTCCTATGTTCCATACTACAGCGATGACTGTTGCCGTCAGCGCCTTGCTTTTGCCGTACTTTTCCTTGTCGGCAAAAAGCCCCGTTACATACGCCGCCGTTATAGAAGCCAGCATCAGCAGTATATACTTAGGCTCGCCCCATGCATAGAAGAACAGGCTCACAATGAAAAGCACCGCATTCTTGAATTTCTTCGGCACTATGAAATAAAGCGCAAATACCACAGGTATGAACGCAAATAAAAATACGTTTGAGGAAAAAACCATACTTGTACTCCATTTATATTATTTCGTCTCCACACTCTCCGCACAGCTTTGCCGTGTATATGTTACTGCCCGTGCGACCTATTGAGGGAAACCCTTTTGCAAAAGGGTTATCCCTCAAACTCCCTTCCTAAAACTCTTAATTATTTTTGGGCAGGGGGTATCTCTCTTTCGGAAGAAAGACAAATACTGACACGGTGCTATGCTGCTAAAACATGATACCCCCTGCCCAAAAATCGCTGAAAGTCTTTGGAAAGGGGGGCTGGGGGGAGAACCTTTCTTCAGAAAGGTGTCCCCCCAGTAAACCGCACGGGCAGTAACATATACAATAATATACGGGACTACATTTGTCCGCAGTCCCGATAGCTTTTATATGCTTAGCCTATTATGTCCTTTGCTGCGCCGTTGTCGTTTGAAAGGCACATATAGACCGAATTGCCTTTCTGAACCAGTACAGGGTCGTTGAGCTTTGTCAGCTCATCGGGATTGTATCCCTCAACAGCGGTTATCTGTGCCTGTATGCGAGCCTTGCAGGCCTCCATTATCGTCGTGGCAGCAGCTTCGTCCACAGCGTCGAAGCAGGCTATCTCCTCAGCGGTAGAAACGCCGCCAACATATACCGCAGCATCGCTGTACAGCGTTGCAGGCACCTTATATACCTTCTCTATCATGTCTGCGGATATCGTGTTCAGCGAATCGGTGTAGGTTATGCCGTCAAACAGTTTCTTTGCCACATCCGATGCCGAAGCGCTCTGCTCTTCGGGTGCGGCCTGCTGTGCCTGTGCAGGCTCGGCGCCGCTGTCCTTTGCAGCACTGTCATCACTGCTGCTCCCGCAGGAGGTCATACATACAGCCGCCAGAACTGCCGCAGCCGCAATGCTCATTATCTTTTTCATCTTCATTTTCCATCTTTCCTTTCGTTTTTTCACTTACTTTTATCTTACGGGATAATCCCGATCATCCCGATCATCCCTGTCAAGACCGCACGGGCCGTCCGGCTCTCAGCTCATACATTCCCGCCGCCGGGCACAAGATATGCCAGCAGGTCTATCCACTTCAGACAGTATTCCCTGACGAAATGTATGCCGTCAGCCGCCGCATCAACGGGGAGCGCACCTGTTTCATCCTTGAACCAGCTGTTCACATCAAGATAGGTGGTGCCTGTCTGCGCCGCTACCTGCTTTACATACTGCTCGTTGAAATTGTCGATGTTCTCATTCGTGAAGACAGCGTCTTCGTTTGCCGCCAGATAAGAAACGGGAAGCACCGACTCGATGTATATCTGAGCCTGCGGCTGTACCGCCTTTACCTGATTTACCAGATCAACATAGTCGCTCACGAATACGTCGGGGCTCGGCCAGCCAAGCTCGTTTATGCCGAACATTATGAATATCCTCTTGTACTGCTTGCCCGAAACTCCCTGCAGAACAGTGCCGTATGAGCCGTCTGCAAGAAGTATCGCAGGCTCGTCCAGTGCCGAGGAGATATTCAGTCCCTGCGAAGCGAAGAAATCCGCCTTTGCCTTGTCGCTGTTCATTTCAAGACCCACTGTGCGCGAATCTCCGATAAAGCAGGCATCAGAGAAGTCGTCCTTCATTGCCGCATTGTCATATACCGCCGAAGAAGTGCCGTCACCCTCGGAAGAACTGTCTCCGGAAGATGAGTCAGCCCCCGACGACTGAGTCATGTCGGGTATCACGGTCTCGGGAAGCGAAGTATCCGACGACTCCGCCGATGTGTCGGTGCTGTCTTCGGTCTTTTCCTTCTTTTTCTTCGTTGAAGTCTTCTTGACTGCCGATCCATCGGCATCTGCACTCGCTGAGGTCTTTTTTGCGTGTATGGGGTGTATACCGTTTTTGTTTCCTGTCACGGCTGTGTTTATCACCCACACGATAACGAATATCATCATGGCCGCAGATACAAGGGCTATTATGCCCTGCTGTATCTTAAGGCGCTGTTTGAATTGCCGCTGCATAACATCATTCCTTTCTGTCGAAAGACTATACACTATATATTTTACCACATTCAAGCATTTAAATCAACCCCTGCACCGAATTTTTTTCATTTCCCCTTGAAAAAAATAACGAACTATGTTATAATAGAATATACGTATTATTGACCGGCGTGCATAACCTGTGTAAATCACTCGCTTACAGAAAAAGACCATGCACGCGCAACGATTGTTTTTATAGGAGGAGACAAAAATGTATTTTCTCAAAAGATTTTTCATCGTTCTGCTTATAGCAGCTCTTGCCGTGGGCGGATATTTCGGCTACAACTATCTGACCGTAAAGCAGATCACCAACGAAAGCTCGTGGCAGACGATCAGCGGTTCGGGCTTTTCGATCAAAGCTCCCTCACCCCTGAAACAGGGTGCGAACAAGTCTACGGATGTTTTAGGCGCTACCTCTGAGTGTTTCTACACCTCACGCCTTGTGGGCTTTGATGTCAGCTACCGTCCCTACACTCCGCAGGAAAAGCCTTATGTTTCGGATTACACCGCCGAGGATTATTCGGATCTTCTCGACCTTTTGATGAGCAATGTCGGCGGAAATGACATCATTTTCACCGTCAGTGACGACAAGCGCTACCTTTACGGTCAGGGCCGCCGTCAGATCAAGGATTATGTCGGCAAGTCCGATGAGGTATGGTACATCATGGCAGTATACCCAAACTCCGACGGCTTTTATGTAGTAGACGCCTACTGCAATATGGAAGAAAAGAGCAAGCTCCAGGACTCCCTTTTCAAAATGCTCGACAGCTTTGAAGTGAAGTGATATTTTACTCACCGATAGTTTTATCACACCCTCGTCCCCTGTCAAAACCCCAATGCGGCGCAGCCGCATCAAACGCTCAAAGTAATGTCTTGGGAGGTAAAGGAAAGGGGA
>CADBTD010000172.1 GCA_902797535.1 uncultured Ruminococcus sp.
CAGAATATAATGCAGTAAGAAAGCTGTTCAGAAGGCAGGTGAAAATATGATAAATTTCGACAATTCCGCAACAAGCTTTCCAAAGCCGAAAAGCGTTCAGCTTGCGGCTGACAGCGTATTCAGAAGATACGGAGGCAACCCCGGGCACGGAGGTCACAGGCTTGCACAGGAAACAGCGGAAAAGGTCTATGAGGTGCGTGAACTTGCGGCAGAGATGTTCGCGGCTGAGCCCGAAAACGTGATATTTACCGCAAACTGCACCCTTGCCCTGAATATGGCAATAAAAGGCATGATGCAGTACGGCGGTCATATGATAATATCAGACCTCGAACACAATGCGGTGTTCAGACCGGTATATGCACTTGCAAAAACACGCAGGGTAACTTTTTCGGCAGCACACATATACGATGATGACGAACAGACCCTTGAAGAGATACGCAGACTCATCAGAAGTGATACAAGGTGCATCTGCTGTACTGCAGCATCAAATGTAACAGGGCGGATAGTTCCGTTTGAAAAGATCGGCAGGCTTTGCAAAAGCTACGGAATATGCTTTATAGCTGACGCTGCACAGGCAGCAGGGCTTATAGATATAGGACTTGACAGCGGGATAAATTTTCTCTGCACATCAGGTCACAAGGCGCTTTACGGTCCAAGCGGCACAGGTATGCTGATAACAGACGGCGAGTATGCTCTTTCCACCATAATAGAGGGCGGAACAGGTGCAACATCGGAAGACCCGGAGCAGACCCCGTTTTATCCCGAAAAGCTGGAAAGCGGCACAGTAAACACCGCAGGGATAGCAGGTCTCGGGGCAGGGATAAAGGAAGTGAAAAGGCGTACTGCCACAGGCATTTTCAAAGCGGAGAAAGAACTATGCAGGCAGTTTTCCAGAGGATTATCCGACATTGACGGTGTAAAACTGTACACCTGTAAAAAAAGCGTTCCCATAGTCTCTTTCAACATCGGAGAATACAGCTCACAGGCGGTATCTGCAAGGCTTTCGGACAAAGGCTTTGCGCTGAGAGGCGGCCTTCACTGCGCCCCGCTTGCGCACAGGAGCATAGGTACAGAAAATCAGGGAACGGTAAGGTTTTCACCGGGCATATACAGCACGAAAGAACAGGTGAACGCACTGATCAAAGCAGTCAGGGATGTCAGCCATGAGATAAACAGCGGCCGCTGATATGATATATTTCCTCCAAAAAAGGCTCTTCGCCGTAAAAAGCGAAGAGCCTTCATCTTTCACTATTCAGCATTTTCCGAGCGTACAAGTTCTCTTCCCTGCACACTTTTCTTCACAGACCTCCCCACGCTTTCCGGGGTAAGGTCACTTAGTCTGCCTTCATAGATCAGCTTCAGACCGTCGAGCTTACCTATATCACGGGGATGATACAGCGATGCCGGCTTGCTGAGAGTTACAGCACGATGCCTTTCAAGAAGCTCAGCCACAAACTGAGAGCAGAAATAATGATGCTTCCTTTTAAAAGGGATACCAAAAAAGCAGCATATAGGTCCGAGATAGTTATAGCCGTATTTTTCCTTATTTAGATACATACGCTGAAGCTCTTTCGATATATCCTCATAGGTCTGTTCAGTGACATAGAGTCTGTACACCGCACAAGGAGCGTTGGGGCTCAGACTCAGCAAGCCTGTCTTAGTGCTTTCCTTGACGAAGCCCGCAGGTATAGGAAGAGGCGTATATATTCGCGCAAAGCTGTAAAGAGAATTACAGCAGGGGTCAAAGCCAATAGATGCGTGAGTATAATCAGTCTTGGTAAAAAGTGCTATCACCCTTGAAAAGAAGGAATCGGTGCGCACAAGAAATATGTAAAGCTCTTTTTTTCTGAGCTGTGAATCAAGTTTTATCTGTGTCATTACTGTTTGCTCCAAGCACAAAAGTATTATATGCATATATTATAGCATACTTATATAGCTTTGTCAAACAAAAATTAAACAAATTATTTACATTGTCACAAAAATGTAATAAACGACATTAATTTGATACTAACAACAGTAAACTTCGACTGCATCCTCGGTCAAGCGGGTTTAAAATATATACAGAGAGGAGGTGCAGTGTGAAGATATACATAGATGTACTGATGATAACAAATGCGGCGGTGACGCTGGTGTACCTCGGGTGTATCGCAAGACTCACAAGACAAAGGATAAAAAGAAAAAATGCTGCAGCAGCAGCTGCTGTCGGCGCATTGGGAGCGCTGCTGCTGATACCCGACAGCAGCAGCTTTTTCGGGGCGGTCATACTAACAGCGGCAAAGGCTGCTGTGATATCTGCAGTGATATGGCTGGGGCTGCGTCCGAAAACGGCAGCGGGACTGGCAGGCAGAGTCGCTGCGTATATTTGCTGTGAACTGATGACAGGCGGTATATGCACAGCTGCAGCGGCACTGACCCACAGAAGGATAATCATGATAAAGAATTATGTTGTGTACTTTGATACCACACTTCCTCAGCTGGGGATAAGCTGTGCGGCAGTATATATGTCTGCGGTGCTTTATGACAGACTGAAACGCCGAAACGTTACAACACTGAAAAAATACCGGGCAGAATACAGGCTC
The DNA here is from genome assembly GCA_902797535.1 of uncultured Ruminococcus sp. Lineage (GTDB taxonomy): Bacteria > Bacillota > Clostridia > Oscillospirales > Ruminococcaceae > YE71. Next base: position 2,580 of record CADBTD010000172.1, read on the forward strand.
GGCGCATATTCCGAGGAGGTCACAGCTCTTGCTGACAGCGGCAACAGACTGTGTGACAGCTTCACGGGACTGCCTGTGGTTATATTCCGTTCGGACGAGCTTTATACAAGGCTGTCACTTGACCGTCCCGAAAAGCTGTTCTTTTACGGCTTTCATGCTGTACCGTATGAAACGATGAGCGGCGAAGGTGTGGTATTCGTCACCTCACGGGGGAGCATAAAGATAAGAGGCGAAGGCAGGATATTCCGGCCGGTATGCTGTACGGGCATACTTCCCGGAGGCGGTAAAAAGGGCTTCGCGGTATTTGACCCGGAGATACTTGATGAAAGGAGCATCACAGATGAATATGAAACTGTATGAAAGAGTAAGCATGATGTTTGCGAGGATATACCGCAGACTTACAGGAGGACCCGACAGAGTAGACTATATAGGAGGAAGCGACAGGCTCCCTCCGCCGCTTTCACGGGAAGAGGAAAAAAGAGCTTTTGAACTGCTGAAGACCGACAGGAAACGTGCAGGAGAACTGCTTATAGTACACAATCTGAGGCTTGTGGTGTACATATCAAAGAAATTCGAGTCGCCCACCTGTTCCGGAGAGGATCTTGTTTCAATAGGGACTATAGGTCTTATCAAGGCAGTAAGGTCATTCGACCCCGATAAAAACATAAAGCTGGCAACTTATGCATCAAGATGTATAGAAAACGAGATACTGATGTATCTGAGAAAGGCGTCCGCCCGTCAGCAGGAGATATCGATAGACGAGCCGCTGAATGTTGACCGTGACGGAAACGAACTGCTGCTGTCGGATATAATAGGTTCTGACGAGGAAACTGCCGCAGAAAAAATGATGCACGAATGTGAACGCAGGTCACTGATGGAAGAGATAGGAAAGCTGTCGGAGCGTGAACGGCAGATAATGGAACTCAGATTCGGACTGAAAAACGGTACAGAACTTACGCAAAAGGAAGTCGCAGACAGGATAGGGATATCTCAGTCTTATATATCACGGCTTGAAAAAAGGATAATCAAAAACATCCGTGAAAAGCTGGAAACACTGTGCTGACTTGACTTTTAATATGTAAAGTGCTATAATATGCAGGGTCATGGACTGTCGGATTTGTAAAAAAAATGTAAAATCTATTGTGCAATACGACAAAGACTTGACAAAACTATAAAGATGTGATATCATTATATAGCCGCATGTTTTCGGTATATGGTCAAGTTATGCCCTGACGGGTATACACCGAACGCAGCGAGTTTGTATGAAAAGGCAGGTGTACAAAGAATGTACGCAGTTATTGAAACAGGTGGAAAGCAGTATCAGGTCAAGGCAGGCGATGAGATCTTCATCGAGAAGCTTGACGTAAATGCTGACGAGACTGTTACCTTCGACAAGGTCCTCGCAGTAGGCGGCGAAGGCAGCATCAAGGCAGGCGCTCCTTATGTAGAAGGCGCAACCGTTACCGCTAAGGTGATCAAGAACGGCAAGGGCAAGAAGATCAATGTCTTCACCTACAAGCCCAAGAAGGGCTGCAAGAGAGCTCTCGGTCACAGACAGCCTTACACCAAGGTATCGATCGAAGCTATCAACGCATAAGCATGATAGACGCACAGTTCTATCGAAGCGGACAGACACAGAAACTGCTCGGTTTCGGTATCTCGGGTCATGCCGGATATGCGGACGAGGGTTTTGACATTGTCTGCGCTTCGGTATCCTCGGCAGTTATGCTGACAGCTAACGATATAACCGAGGTATTTGGTCTTGACGCTAAAGTCAGAGACGAAAACAATGAGATCTTATTAAAGCTGGGCGAGGACAAGGACGGCACGGGTGACAAGCTGCTTTTAGGGCTTCTGACCCATATGTATCTGCTGTCACAGCAGTTCCCCGACTCAGTCAAGGTAAAGGTCATCGACAGATGATACTTTACGACCACTGAACACGGAGGTGTAATTCGATATGTTAATAATTTCCATGCAGTATTTCGCTCATAAGAAAGGTATGGGTTCTACCAAGAACGGCAGAGATTCCGAGTCCAAGCGTCTCGGTGTCAAGAGAGCTGACGGTCAGTTCGTTCTCGCAGGCAACATTCTCGTTCGTCAGAGAGGAACACATATCCATCCGGGCGAGAACGTAGGCAAGGGCTCGGACGATACGCTTTTCGCTAAGGCAGACGGCGTTGTAAAGTTTGAGAGATTAGGCAAGGACCGCAAGAAGGTTTCTGTATATCCTCAGGCTTAATTATTGAAAAGATAACCCCGAGCAGTAACATTCTCGGGGTCTTTTTGCATTTGATATATGAAAAAAATTTTCAGCAGATTATATAATTTCTTCCGTATGTTCCATAAGGACAAAGGAGCGCATTTCACTCACAATCTTGGAGTAGGTTTGATGAGGACTTCTGCGTTGTTTTTCCTGGCAGCAATGATATATCTGGTCGTGTTCATAATAGTAAAGATGAACACGGTACAACTTGATCTGATAGACGAAGTCACTGCTGAGGTGAAGGAAGTTAATTCGGAGCTTCGTTACCTTTATGAATATGATAACGGAAGCACTATTGATCTTTCCGAGGAAGAGTACAATGAAAAATTTTATTCTTCATATGACGAAAGAAAACATTTACATTCCTACGCAGTATATTTCGTTACTTTTGAGGGAACAAGATCAGACGGAAGCCGTTTTGAACTGACTGAGCAGACTACTCGCGGACAGTATGATACATACTATAACAGAATGTATCAGCCTGCACTGAAATATAATATGTTCAGCATAAAGGGCGTGAAAGACCCGTATATAACCGGTGCTTCTTTGAAAAATTCGGCAGCGCAGGAATACTGTGCCTGTCACGAAGGCAATTTTTCTTATATGACACTGTGGGGTATGTGGGGACTGCTGCTTATTTCGGCAATACTATTCCTTATCGGAAGAAAACAGATAAACATATCACTAAAATATCCGAGATCGGATGTTCCGCTTGAACTTTCGGGAGTCCCCGAAGCAGTTCAGAATAACAGAAAGAAAGAATCGGAACGGTTCAGGCGCATAGCAGAGCGTATGTACCGTGAACAGATGAGCAGCTATATGAACAGGCTTCCCGAAAAAAGCGACGATAATGAGTGACTGTTCATACAGACATCGGAGATAGCAAAATGAAAAATGCAGAAGATATTGCAAACGCATTCGCAAAGCTGTATAAAAGGCTTTTAAAGGCAATTATTTTAGTTATACTTCTGGGGTCGGCAGTGCTGGCGGCGGCTTTTTCACGGTTTGCCGTAAGATCGCCGGAATTTGTATCAAAGGCTTCAGCAGTTGTAACGGATACTTCGGAGGACGAAACCGTTTACTACGACGATGACGGGAAACGGGTCGACACCGACTATTATGTTACCTTTACGGGCAGATATGAAAACGGCGATATGCTTCATGTTAGGCAAAGGTGTACCGAAAAGCTGTACAAGAAGTATACTTCCTTAAAAGGCAGTGAGATAGATGTATTCGTATACTGCGGCAGCGACGGCAGTCTTTATGTATCACAGCTTGCGCAGGACAAGGTATACAAGGAATACCGCTTTCTGCACGCAGAGGGTCTTCACCTGACGCTGATGATAATATTCTGCATATTCCCGTTTCTGCTGTTCGGTCTGATACCCTTTGCTTTATGGGCGCGAAAGCTGTCAAAGTCGGAGACAAAGATAGCACAGGTGCTTGAGGACGAAGCAGAGGCGCAGACACTTAACAATAAATGACAGATAATACCGAAAGGATCAGAAATGTTTGTAGATCAGGCAAAAATATACATCAAGGCGGGCGACGGCGGCGACGGCTGCGTTTCCTTCCACAGAGAAAAATATGTGGCAGCAGGCGGTCCCGACGGCGGTGACGGCGGCAAGGGCGGAGATATAGTCTTTCAGGCTGACGATAATCTGTCAAACCTTATAGACTTCCGCTACAAGCGCAAGTATGTTGCCGAAAAGGGCAAAGACGGTTCGTCAAAGAACTGTACGGGAAAGAACGCCCCCGACCTTATCGTTAAAGTGCCGAGAGGTACTGTTGTCAGAGAAGCCGAAACGGGCAGGATACTCGCAGACATATCCGGTGATGAGCCTGTTGTCATCTGTAAAGGCGGAAAAGGGGGAAGAGGAAATCAGCACTTTGCTACCTCAACAAGACAGATCCCCCGCTTTGCAAAGCCCGGCTTCAGAGGCGACGAATATGAGGTACAGCTTGAACTTAAACTCATTGCAGACGTTGGTCTTGTAGGTTTTCCAAGTGTGGGCAAATCCTCGCTCATATCAGTCGTATCCGCTGCAAAGCCAAAAATAGCAAGCTATCACTTCACTACCCTTACACCCGTTCTCGGTGTCGTAAGGCTTGACGAAGAGCAAAGCTTTGTCATGGCAGATATACCCGGACTTATCGAGGGCGCATCTGAGGGCGTGGGACTCGGACATGAGTTTTTAAGGCACGTCGAAAGATGCAGACTTATAGTACACATGGTCGATGTATCGGGCAGCGAGGGACGCGACCCGATAGAAGACTTTGAGATAATAAACCGAGAACTTGCGAATTTCTCGGAAGAACTTGCTGCGGCTCCTCAGATAGTTGCCGCAAACAAATGCGACATAGCCGAGCCCGAACAGATAGCGGCTTTCAGAAAGTATATCGAGAGCAAAGGTCTTGAGCTGTATGAAATATCGGCAGCCACCACTCAGGGCACACAGGAGCTTGTAAAAAAGATCTTCGAGGAACTTGCCAAGCTGCCTCCCGTAAAGCAGTTTGAGGCTCAGCCGCTTACACAGGAAGAGCTTGATGATAAGCTGCTTTCAAAGAAGGACTTCACTGTAAATGTCGAGGACGGCGTTTACTTTGTAGAAGCAGACTGGCTGTGGGACGTACTCAGGAGCTGTAATATGGAGGACTACTCGTCACTGCAGTATTTCCAGAGGGTGCTCAGGTCAACAGGCATAATCGACAAGCTTGAACAGATGGGCATAAACGAGGGCGACACAGTCGATATATTCGGCTTTGAGTTCGACTTTGTTGAATAAGAGGTGCTGATATGCTTACACCCGATGAGATGATCTCGGCAGACGACGCTAAACAGTACTCGCCGCTGACGCTTGCTTTTCTCGGTGACTGTGTCTACGAGGAGCTTGTCAGGACAGAGCTTGTGCTGAAAGCGAATATGCCTGCAAAAAAGCTGCACGCAGAAGCTGTAAAGCTCGTCCGTGCCGTGTATCAGTCAGAAGCGGCGCATTTCCTGCTTGAGGGACACCTGAGTGAGGAAGAAGAATACATCTTCAAAAGAGGCCGCAATTCAAGCCACATAGGCGCACCAAAGAGTGCAAAGAACTCAGATTACCGTTCTGCTACAGGGCTTGAAGCGCTGTTCGGTTTTCTTGCTCTTACGGGCAGGAACGACAGGATAAAAGAGCTTTACCGTCTGATAAGAGAGTCTGTTGCAGTAAGCGAACAGCCGTAAGATATCAGACCTACATAAAAGCAAATACTTAAAACGTAAAGAATTAAACTTCAAGGAGGATATTCCAATGTCAGGACATTCTAAATGGGCAAACATCAAGAGAAAGAAAGAGGCCAACGATGCCGTAAAGGGTAAGATATTCACCAAGATAGGCAAGGAAATGGCTGTAGCAGTTAAAATGGGCGGACCCGACCCCGCTAACAACTCAAAGCTCGCACAGCTTATCGCAAAGGCTAAGTCGAACAACATACCCAATGACAACATTGACCGCATCATCAAGAAGGCCGCAGGCGAAGGCGACAAGAACAACTATGAAGAAATGGTTTACGAAGGCTACGGTCCCGGCGGAGTAGCCGTAATAGTTGAGTGCCTTACCGACAACAAGAACCGCACCGCAGGCGATGTACGCCACTATTTCGATAAGTTCGGCGGAAATCTCGGTACAAGCGGCTGTGTATCCTTCATGTTCACAAAGAAGGGCACGGTAATACTCGAATACAGCGGTCAGGACGAGGACAAGCTCATGGAAGACTGCTTTGAGGCAGGCGCTGATGATTTCGAGATAGACGGCGAAATAGTTGAAGTAAGCTGCCCTCCCAACGATGTCATCGCAGTAAGCGAAGCACTCAAGGGCATGGGTTATTCGGTAATGAGCGCAGACAGCGAAATGGTACCTTCGACCTACACTACCCTTACAGATGAAAAGCAGCTCAAGTTCATGGGACTGCTGCTCGAGAACCTCGAAGACAATGACGACGTTCAGAATGTTTACCACAACTGGAATGCTCCCGAAGAGGAAGAAGAGGACTGATCTTATTCATGTCACGCGTGTCTGACAGTCATCTTTGAAATATTTATATGCTCCCATTCAAAATGTATGGGAGCTTTTTACTTTACATTTTTTATATAAATGATTCTATATTTGCTTGATTTCAGCAAAGAATTCATGTTATAATAGCACTAATGAAAAAAATGTAAAGGGGCGGTATTTATGGCAGTACTTGACTGGAAAAAATATCTTGATAAGGCGGCGGAGGTCAACGCCGAAGGCATAGTAATGCTCAAAAACGACGGTGCTCTCCCGCTTTCAAGGGACGAGGAAACGGCTGTTTTCGGACGTATACAGCTCAACTACTACAAAAGCGGCACAGGCTCGGGCGGCATGGTGAATGTTTCAAAGGTCACGGGAATAGTTGACGGACTTATAGATGCAGGTGCAAAGCTGAACACGGGTCTGCTGGATATATACAAGAAATGGACTGAGGAAAACCCATTTGACCTGGGTGAAGGCTGGGGCGGCGAGCCCTGGTGTCAGGAAGAGATGCCGCTTTCGGACGACATAGTAAGAAGCGCGGCTGAAACATCATCTGCGGCGGTAGTCATCATAGGCCGAACCGCAGGAGAGGAACAGGATAACAGCAACACCGAAGGCTCATACCTGCTGACACAGGCCGAGCGTGACATGATGCGCATTGTAAGAAAGCATTTCAGCAGAATGATAGTGCTGCTGAATGTGGGCAACATCATAGACATGAGCTTTGTGGATGAGTTTTCCCCCGAGGCCGTGCTGTATGTGTGGCAGGGCGGCATGACAGGCGGCACAGGTGCGGCAAGAGTACTTCTCGGAGACGTATCACCGAGCGGCTGTCTGCCCGATACTATCGCCATGAACATTTCCGACTATCCCTCTGACAAGTATTTCTACAACACCGAAAGAAATTACTACACAGAAGATATCTATGTAGGATACAGGTATTTTCAGACATTTGCCAAAGACAAAGTTCGCTATCCCTTTGGCTTCGGACTTTCCTACACTGATTTTGACATAAGCGCCGAGGGCAGCTTTGACGGAAATACAGTGACAGTAAAGGCAACGATAAAAAATACAGGCTCATACAAGGGTAAAAAGGCTGTACAGGTATATGCAGGCGCTCCTGACGGAAAGCTCGGCAAGGCGGCAAGGGTCCTCTGTGCATTTGACAAGACCCGTGAGCTTTCGCCGAATGAGTCTCAGACGATAGTGATCACCATAGACAAACGATCATTCGCTTCATATGATGACAGCGGCGCAACGGGACACCCATACGCATGGCTGCTTGAAGAGGGCGTGTACAGCTTTTACATCGGCGGTGATGTATCATCGGCTGAACAGTTCTTTACCTTTGAGCTTAGTGAGACCGAGGTGCTTGAACAGCTTGAGCAGGCGCTTGCGCCTGTAGCCGAATTTGACAGAATGGTGCGCAGAAACGGCGGACTTTGCTTTGAAAAAGCGCCCATCTCCAAGGTGGATGAAAACAAGCGCAGACTTAATGAGATGGTGCAGGAAACAGCCTTTACGGGTGACAAGGGAATAAAACTCATTGATGCGGCTGAGGGAAGAAACAGCATAGACGAATTTGCCGCACAGCTTACAGACGAGGAGCTCAACTGCCTTGTAAGAGGCGAGGGTATGTGCTCGCCCAAGGTGACTCCGGGTACTGCAGCGGCTTTCGGCGGGGTGTCTGACAGCCTTAAAAACTACGGCATACCCTGCGGATGCTGTTCTGACGGACCTTCGGGAATGCGGCTTGATGTAGGCACAAAGGCATTCAGTCTTCCCAATGGCACGCTTATTGCGGCTACCTTCAACAAAAAACTTGTGACCGAGCTTTTTGAGATGCTCGGACTTGAAATGCGTGCAAACAACGTTGACTGTCTGCTGGGTCCCGGAATGAACATACACCGCCACCCGCTCAACGGCAGAAACTTCGAGTATTTCTCGGAAGACCCGTTCCTTACCGGAAGCATGGCTGTTTCGGAGCTTAAAGGACTTCACAGCATGGGAGTTGAAGGAACTGTAAAGCACTTCTGCGGCAACAATCAGGAGACCAACAGACATTTTCTTGATGCGGCAGTATCGGAAAGAGCTCTCCGTGAGATATACCTGAAAGGCTTTGAAATGGCAGTCAAGGAAGGAAAAGGCAGATCAGTAATGACGACCTACGGCAAGGTGAATGATCTGTGGACGGCAGGAAGCTATGACCTGCTGACAAAGATACTTCGTGAGCAGTGGGGCTTTGACGGATTTGTCATGACCGACTGGTGGGCTAACATCAACGAGCGTGGTCAGGGACCTGACAAAAATAACTTTGCGGCGATGCTGAGAGCTCAGAACGATGTTTATATGGTATGTGCCGATGGCTCAAGCCACACTGACAATACAATGTCTGCACTTAAAGACGGCAGACTGACAAGAGGCGAGCTTCAGCGCTCTGCAAAAAATATTCTATCCTTCCTTACAGGCACACACGCAATGAAGCGCCTTGCGGGAACCGATGAGGCTGTCACTGTTACCAACAGGCCTGCTGACATTTCAGACGAGAACAAGGGCACAGACCTGTTTATTCTGAATGATGAGCTTACCATTGACCTTCGTGCTGTAAAGACAGCAAAGGGTGCAGACTACAGCTTCACTCTCGACGTTAAAGACCCGGGTATGTATGACCTGACCCTTACCGCAAGCAGTGAAAAAGGCGAGCTTGCGCAGATGCCTGTTACTCTGTTTGCGCTGGGCACCGCGATAACTACATTCACATTCAACGGCACAGGCGGCGAGCCTGTATCATTCAGCGCAGAGGAAGTCCCCTTCTTCTCACGCTACACTATACTCAGGATGCACTTCGGACTTGGAGGGCTTGACCTTATAAGCCTGACGCTCAAACCAAACAAGGACGTAAAATTCCGCCCCGGCGGGATATCAGCCGAATGACAGATGAGGACTGCCGCAAGCAAACGGCAGTCCCCTTTTTGATCGTATGCAAATAAAAAAGCCTGCCGAACGACAGGCTTTATGTTTTATCAGTCAGTTTATCAGCCGTTAGACTTCTTCTTGATGATAGCAGTATTGATGAATGCACCAACAAATGCGCCTGCGAGAGGAGCGATGATGAATACAAGTGCCTCAGGGATATACATGATATCATTGAAGATGCCTGCGAAAACAGCAGGAGCAAGGCTTCTTGCGGGGTTTACGGAAGTGCCTGTAAGACCAATGCCCATCAGATGAACAAAGGTAAGTGCAGCGCCTATGAAGAGTGCGCCGTGCTTTCTTGTGCCTTCATCCTCGCTCTGGGTAACGCAGAGTATAACGAGAACGAATACAGCGGTGAGGATAACTTCAACGAGTATAGCGCCTACTACATTGAGATCATTATTTGCAAGCTCGCCCCATGCATTAGCACCGAAGCTGTACTCATCAAGAGATCTCTTGATATATTCGCCGTCTTCATAAGAGGAGACCATTCCGCAGAGTGCAAGTATCACATGGCAGATGGTTGCGATGAATGCGCCGATAGTCTGTGCTATAGAATAGCTGATAGCGTCAGTCAGCGACATTCTGCCGTCAAAGAACATTGCGAATGATACAGCAGGATTGAGATGAGCGCCGCTTATCCCTCCGATGGTGTAGGCAGCAACGAGTATCGAAAGACCGAATGCAAGCGAAATTGCTACGACATTGCCTGTGACCATTGCTGTGCCGCATCCGAAGAACACGAGAATGAACGTGCCGAATGCTTCAGC
>CADBTD010000173.1 GCA_902797535.1 uncultured Ruminococcus sp.
AGCCCCGCAAGCTATGCGATACGCTTTGCCGCAGGCTTTGACGGTATGCTCTGCGTGCTTTCAGGTATGAGCAGTATAGAACAGCTTGAAGACAATATAAGCTACATGAAGGACTTCAAGCCCCTTGATGAGCGTGAACTTGACGCAGTAAACAATGTTGTCGAGATAATACACTCAAAGGACCTTATACCATGTACCGCCTGCCGTTACTGTGTGGAGGGCTGTCCAAAGAAGATATCCATCCCCGACCTGTTCTCCTGCATGAACACAAAGGAACTTACAAGATCATGGAACGCCGATTTCTACTATGATATCCACACTGAAAACGGCGGAAAGGCGTCTGACTGCATAAAGTGCGGAAAATGCGAGAAGATATGTCCTCAGCACCTGCCTATACGCAAGCTGCTCGAAAGCGTTTCAAAGGAATTTGACCGCAAGGAATAAGCTGCGTCTATATAAGTATTGACACATGAAAATAATTGATACAAGCCCGGAAGCGCACACTGCTTTCGGGCTTGCTTTTATTTCTGCGTCAGGTACTCCTCAAGGGTGATACCTTTTGACATGATCTCATCTGCGGCTTCCTTGCCGACATAACGGTAGTGCCAGGGTTCATAGTCTATACCTGTTATATCCTGACAGTCAAGGGGATAACGGAGTATGAAACCGTAATCTGCAGCATTATCCGCAAGCCAGGTGTAAAGCGGCCACGGGTCTTCATCATCGCTGACGGGATTTATGTCCACCGCAAGACCGAGCTCGTGCTCGCTTGTACCGGGCTGCGCCACAAGTTCAGCTGCACGCTTTACGGCTTTTTTCTTTGAATTTCCATGCCATCTCAGTTCTCTTATCTTGTCGTCCATCATTTCCTGCTGCTGTTCACGGGTCCTGTAACCCTCGGTGACCTCTATAGAAAGGCCGTCGGACCTTGCCGCATCGAACATTTCCTGAAGGTCGGGATATATGCGCCGGTCAACCGACCTGCCGTTTGAAAGCTCGCAAAGCTCTATCTCATAGCCTTCGGGGAGAGGATTGTCCTTGTTTACAAGAATAAGCTCCCAGTTGTCGGTGTTGTTTACTGCGGTCTTTTCCGACCTTGAGATCGTCCCTCCGACAGCTCCGCCTGTTTCTGCGATATCTGCCGAACATGAAGCGCATACACACATCACCGCCGCCGATACTGCTAATAAGAATCCTTTTACCATTTTTTTCATTTTGCCATATCCTTTCTTCAGTTCCGATATATCTTTATGTTTCTGTGATATTATTATAGCATATCTATGGTTTGAATTTGTTGTACAAATGTTTACGGCACCTTATTTTTAACTTGAGATAACCTTAAGATTTTCTTATTTTTCAGATGCATTGATAAAATAACCAACAATGCCTATATTGAAAGTAGGATTTTTGTACACCGATACAAAAATCGTGAACGTTTCTAATTCCTTGTTGACAAATAGGAAAACTTGGTTTATAATCATATCATACCAAACAGATATGATTAATTTGGGTTTAGATGCAGGAGGAAATAATATGAAAAAGATAATTTCGGCAGCAACTGCGGCTGTGCTTGCACTTTCACTGACAGCCTGCGGTGCAAAGCAGGATAAAAAGAAAACAGTGAAGATAGCCTATCTTCCCATCACGCATTCACTGGCTGTGCTTGAGGAGGCAGAGCAGGCAGAGAGTGAGCTTGGCATAGATATAGAGCTTGTGAAATACGGTTCCTGGCCCGAGCTTCTTGATGCGCTCAATTCAGGCAGGGTAGACGGAGCATCGGTGCTGATAGAGCTTGCAATGAAATCTAAGCAGGAGGGCATAGGCATAAAGGCAGTTGCTCTGGGACATCACGACGGAAACGTGATAGTGACTTCGGATGAGATAAACACGGCGGCTGACCTTAAGGGCAAGACCTTTGCGATACCTCACCGCCAGTCCTCGCATCATATTCTTCTGCGTGATGCACTTGCAAAGGGCGGTCTTACGATAGATGATGTCAGCGTTACCGAGCTTGCCCCGACGGAAATGCCTTCCGCCCTTGCAAGCGGTCAGATAGACGGGTACTGCGTGGCTGAGCCCTTCGGTGCTATGGGCGTATCTGTGGGTGCGGGACACGTTCTTTACACATCTGAGGAGCTGTGGGAGGACTCTCTCTGCTGCGGTCTTGTGCTTACCGACAAGTTCATAAGCGAGCGTCACGATGATGCAAAGGCATTTGTGGATGGCTACAAAAAAGCGGGCGACAGTCTTGACAAGCAGAAAGCGAAGGAAGTCGCAAAAAAATATCTCGGGCAGACTGACGAGGTCCTTGATATCTCACTGGAGTGGATATCCTACAGCGACCTTGAGATAACCGAGGAGATATATGATACACTTGCCGCTAAGGTAAAGGAATACGGGCTTTCGGATGACCCGCCCTCATATGAGGATTTTGTAGACGCAAGTCTTTGAAAGAGCGTGATTTGATGAAAAAACTTATCTCTGTAAAAAATGCTGTGATATCCGTTGCGGCACTGATACTCATATGGCAGGCGGCATTTGCTGTCAGCAGCTTTGACTCTGCTCTTTTCCCGTCGCCGCTCATGGCGCTGAAGGCGCTTGGAGAGATGGCTTCAAGCGGCGTGCTTCTCAGCAGTATCGGGGCAAGTCTTTACCGTTTTGCTGTTGGATACAGCATATCGGTGATATCGGCGGTGCTTCTGGGAATGATACTCGGCAGGCTGCCGATGCTGTTTCAGTACATAGACCCTGCAGTACAGCTTTTAAGGCCTATATCACCTACAGCTTGGATGCCGTTTATCGTACTGCTTTTCGGCATAGGCGACCTGCCTGCGATAGTGATAATCTTCATAGCGGCGTTCTTTCCCGTACTTTTGTCAACGGTAGCCGCAGTAAGGAATATTGACCCCATTTATCTCAAGGTCGCACGCAACTTCGGGATAAAGCAGCCGCAGCTTACATGGAAAGTCATTTTTCCTGCGGCATTTCCGCAGATAGCGAACGGCATACACCTTGCGCTGGGCACATCGTGGATATTCCTTGTGGCCGGCGAAATGGTCGGGGCACAGTCGGGTCTCGGTTATCAGATAATCGATGCAAGAAACAACATTCGTGCGGATATGCTCCTTGCCACTATACTTGTGATAGGCGTGATAGGCATACTGCTTGACGGTCTGCTGAAGCTCGCTGAAAAAAGGATACTCCGTGCATGGGGAGGTGCAGTCTGAATGTATATCGAAGTAAAAGACGCCTGCAAGAGCTTTGTGCAGGACGGAAAGACATTTACTGCTCTTGACCATGTATCGCTGGATATAGAGAAGGGCGAGTTCATATGTCTGCTCGGGCCTTCGGGCTGCGGAAAGAGCACTCTTCTGAATGCGCTTGCAGGTTTTGAGCGTGTAAGCAGCGGAAGCGTGAAGATAGACGGCAGCGAAGTCACAGAGCCGTCGGTGAGGAACATAACCATATTTCAGAATTACGGTCTGCTGCCCTGGAGAACCGTGCAGAAGAATATCGAGCTTGGTCTTGAGGCAAGAAAGCTGCCTAAAACCGAGCGCTCTGCCGCCGCAAAGAAGTATCTGTCTCTTGTGGGACTTGACGGTTTTGAGGGACGCTATCCCCGACAGCTTTCGGGAGGTCAGCAGCAGCGTGTATCTATAGCAAGAGGACTTGCCGCCGACCCCGACATACTTTTCATGGACGAACCCTTCGGTGCGCTTGACGCTATCACCCGAATGAAGCTGCAGGACGACATAAGACGCATCTCCAGGTCTGAGAAAAAGACTGTGATATTTGTGACCCATGATATTGAAGAAGCCGTTTTCCTTGCTGACCGCATAGTTGTTATGATGGCAGACCCGGGACGCATCAAGAGCGTTGTAAAGGTGCCTCTCGGAAGTCACCGTGACCGCACGAATGAGGATTTTCTCTATGTGCGTGACAAAATATTCGAGCTATTCAACATGAAATCGGATTCTTACATAGAATATAACATCTGATACTTGAAAATAAACAATTATTGTGCTATAATAAACATAGCAAAGATCTTTTGATTTGGAGCTGATCATTTTGAGCAAAGAAAAGCATACACACGATCATGAACACACCGAAGAACACTGTCATACACATGACCATGATCACGGACCTGCGCATATCCATTCACACAGGAATATCATAGGCTTTGACGAGCACGGCATACCGACTGTCATATTAAAGTCGGACCATAATGAAGGTGAAGAGGGCGACGCCAAGGCGTTTATCCGTGACTATATGAATGCGGTAGGGGAGTACCGAAAGACTTTCCCCACAAAGCAGGATGTTATCGAGCAGACTCCCGATCCTGCTGTGCGTGAAATGCTGCTGAGAATGGAACAGCTTGGAATAGACACCTGCTTTGACCGATTTGATCAGCAGAAGCCTCAATGTAATTTCGGGCTTGCAGGCATATGCTGCAAGATATGCAACATGGGTCCCTGCCGCATAACCGCCAAGTCGCCTAAGGGCGTCTGTGGTGCCGATGCAGATCTTATCGTGGCAAGAAATCTGCTGAGAAATGCGGCGGCAGGTGCGGCGCAGCACGGTATGCACGCGAGAGAGGTGATGCTTGCGCTGAAATGGGCGGCTGAGGGAAAGCTCGATGTGCCTATACTCGGTGAGCAGAAGATACGCTCGACTGCTGAGGCTTTCGGCATAAAGCAGAAGAACCGTCAGCTGAAAAATGTGGCAAAGGATCTTGCAGATGCGCTTCTTGAAGACCTTTCACGCACTGTGCCCGATGAGTATAAGACCATATCCGCCTGTGCCGTTCCCGAAAGACAGCAGGTATGGAAGGACCTTGATATACTGCCGATAAGCGCATATCATGAGGTCTTTGAGGCTTATCACAAGTCGGGCTGTGCAACAGACGGCGACTGGCGTTCGGTGATGCAGCAGTTTTTAAGATGCGGACTGGCCTTTACCTTCTCGGGCGTTGTGGGCGCATCTATTGCTACTGACAGCCTTTTCGGCGTGGGCGACCGTGTTACCTCAAAGGTCAACATAGGCGCTCTCGAAAAGGGCTATGTGAATATCGCAGTACACGGACATCTGCCGCTGCTGGTAAGTCAGATAGTCGAGGCCGGCAAGCGCGAAGACCTTATAGACCTTGCAAAGAAAGCGGGCGCTAAGGGCATACGTTTTTACGGCATATGCTGCTCGGGACTTTCGGCAATGTACCGCTATGCAGGTGTGATACCTCTGTCGAATGCAGTATCCGCCGAGCTTGTTCTCGGCACGGGTGCTCTTGACCTGTGGGTAGCCGATGTTCAGGATGTTTTCCCGTCTATAATGGAAGTGGCGCACTGCTTCAAGACGACAGTTGTCACCACGAGCGAGTCGGCAAGACTTCCGGGGGCAGAGCGCTATGAATACGACCATCATCATGCCAATATCGGTGAGACAAAGGCGCTCGCTGAAAAGATAGTCCGCCGTGCCATAGAGAGCTTTGAGGCAAGAAAGGGAATACCCGTTTACATACCGCCATATGAGGTCGAGGCAGAGGTAGGCTTTTCGGTAGAGTACATACACAGGCGCTTCGGCGGTATGCAGCCGCTTGCTGAAGCAATAAAGGACGGCAGGATACTCGGCGTGGTCAATATGGTTGGCTGCAACAATCCTAAAGTCCTTTACGAAAAGTGCATAGTTGACGTGGCAGATGTGCTTCTCAAAAACAACGTGCTCATCCTTTCAAACGGCTGTGCGTCGTTCCCGCTGATGAAGCTGGGATACTGTGCAGTGTCAGGCAAGGAAAAGGCAGGGGACACTCTCAGAGAGTTCCTTGAACCCGACCTTCCGCCTGTATGGCACGTCGGAGAATGTATCGACAACACACGTTCGTCGGGAATATTTGCAGGCATAGC
>CADBTD010000174.1 GCA_902797535.1 uncultured Ruminococcus sp.
AATGAAGAAGAAAAGGTAAGGGCCTTCGCCGAAAAGGCGGGGCTTGAGATAGCTGCCGACATACCCCGTTCGGCTGACATAATAAAGTATGAGGATATGGGAATGACCGTTGTCGAGGGCGACCCCTCATGTGATACCGCACAGCGGTTCTTCGGACTTGCCCGTATGCTTATAGATGAGGATAACGCACGATGAACAAGGCTTTTTATTCTACAGCGGCTCAGCTTGCCGCAAGGGGCGCTGACGACCTGCCCGATGAGCTCGTATCCACAAAGCATCTTATATACAGCTCACCCGCCACACTTGACTTCAACTCACCGGGTGCCAAGGGTTTCGGCGTAAAGCGCGCCGGACTTGCTATACCGGGTTCGGTCATGCTGCTGATATCCCCGGGCTGCTGCGGAAGAAACACCGCCCTGCTGAATGAGCTCGGCTATAACGAAAAATTCTTCTATCTGCTGCTCGACGATACCGATATAGTCACGGGCAGATACCTGAAAAAGATACCTCAGGCGTGTGAAGAGCTTCTGCAGGGACTTGACTATACCCCCTCTGCGATAATGCTCTGCTGTACCTGCGTTGACGCACTTCTCGGCACCGATATGGAAAGGGTCTGTCGCACCTGTGAGGAACGCACGGGCGTGCCCTCTGTGCCCGCCTATATGTACGCCCTTACAAGAGAAAAGCGCCTGCCGCCCATGGGTCTTGCACGAAAGTCGGTGTACTCGCTGCTGAAGCCGCAGAAGCGTGTGTCAAATGAATGCAATATCCTCGGCTTCTTCTCGGCACTTGAGGACGGCTGCGAGATATACCCCCTGCTCGAATCCGCGGGCATAAAGGCTGTGCGCGAGATAGGCAGATGCCGCACCTTTGAAGAGTACAGCATGATGTCAAGGGCGAATTTCAGTCTTGTGCTCAATTCCGAAGCCCGCTATGCCGCACAGGATATGCAGGAAAGGCTCGGTATACCCTTTATCGAGCTTGTAAGGGTATACCGCCTGTCAAAGATACGCAATCAGTACCGTCTTCTCGGACAGGCGCTGGGCGTGACCTTTGACGACGAGGAATACTATGACCGTGCACTTAAAACCTCGGAGCGTTTTCTTGACAAGTACGGCGCACTGAATATAGCCGTCGGTGAATGTCTCAACGCCGACAGCTTTGAGCTTGCACTTGCCCTTATCGAGTACGGCTTCAAAGTCCCCGAGATATACGGCACAATAGGTGAACGCAACTTCATCTTTATAAAAAAGCTTGCCGAGGTATCCCCCGACACCAGCATATATTCAAACCTTTCACCTACAATGATGGGCTACGAAAGGGACTGCGAGATAAACGCCGTCATAGGCAATGACGCGATGTACTATCATCGTGACCTGCCCGGCGTCGGCTTCAACGACGAGGCACAGCCCTTCGGATACCGCGCAGTCGAGCTTCTCTTTGAACAGCTTGACAGGGCAGTCACCGAAAACAGACAGATAGCGGAGGTGGGCAAATGAAAAAACTATTAAGATATCTGTCGCCTCTCGCCCCCGACGATTCGGGCGCCTGCTCGGTGCTTTACGAAATGGGAGGCATTGTCGTCATATGCGACGCGGGCGGCTGCGCAGGCAACGTCTGCGGCTTTGACGAACCCAGATGGCATACAAAAAAATCCGCACTGTTCAGCGCAGGTCTGCGCGATATGGACGCTATACTCGGCCGTGATGACCGCCTCGTGGAAAAGCTGTCGAAGGTATGCTCACAGATAGACGGTGAATTTGCCGCCATAATCGGTACACCTGTCCCCGCAGTTATCGCCACAGACTACAGCGCTCTCAAACGCATGACCGAAAAGCGCACGGGACTTCCCTGCATAACCGTTGAAACAGACGGAACAAAGCTCTACGACTTCGGCGAAAGCCTTGCCTATATAAAACTGTTCAAAGAATTTGCGAAGGAAAAACTTCCCGTAAAACAGGGCAAGCTCGGCGTTATTGGCGCTACCCCTCTTGATACGGGGCTTGTTACCGCCGACAGGATAAAGCAGGCACTTTTGTCAGACACTGTCACCGAGGTAGTCTGCTTCGGCATGGACAGCGGCCTTGACGAGATACGCCGTGCATCGGAATGCGAGCGGATACTTGTCATCTCTCCCGCAGGCCTGAAAGCCGCCGCGTATCTTAACGATACCTTCGGCACA
>CADBTD010000175.1 GCA_902797535.1 uncultured Ruminococcus sp.
GGAGACGGAGAGATTCGAACTCTCGAGCCCGTTTAAGGGCTAACGCATTTCGAGTGCGCCCCGTTATGACCACTTCGATACGTCTCCATAACAATAATATTATATCACAACGTAAAAGTGCTGTCAAGTACGGTATGGCTATTTTACATTTAATTCATAAATGTAAAGATAGTTATATATAAACTATATAATTTATGAAGTAAATATTATGCATGATTGTTGTTGACAGCTTTCCCGTGATGTGGTATAATATACAAAAGGGAAATGTGTGACCTGCTAAGGAAGGTGATGCCAATGGGCGGAAAAATAACTCTTACCGATTTCAGGATACTTGATTTTATAAAGCGCAAGACTTCCTGCGGCTTTATGGACTTTATGTGTCCGAAGGTGAGCTTTCTCGGAAACTGCGGGCTGATATGGCTGCTTGCGGCGGCTGTCATGTTCGCATTCAAAAGCACCCGTACTCTTTCACTCGTCTTGGTGAGCGGGCTTATCGTGGGTGTGCTCATCTGTAATCTTCTTCTGAAAAACACTGTTGCCCGTCCCAGACCCTGCCACCTGCTGCCCGAGTCGGCAAGGATACGCATCCCGAAGGATTATTCCTTCCCCTCGGGTCATACGATGTCGTCCTTCATAGCGGCATCCATACTTGCAGAGGCTAATTTCTGGATGGGCGTGATAGCGATAGTGCTTGCGGCACTGATAGGCTTTTCAAGGCTGTACCTGTACGTTCATTTCCCTTCCGATGTGGTCATCGGGGCAGTACTCGGTACACTTTCGGGCATAATGGTATGGCACGCCGCACTCATGCCTGAGCTGTCGTTCATTTTCAAGTGATATATTCAGTAAGATAAATGGGGCTGTGATTTTACTCACAGCCCCTTGCTTTGTCTTTAAACTTCTTCGCTCTCTTCGGTCTCCTCTTCATTCACCTGCTGAGAACTCTCTTCTTCGGTCTCTTCTTCTGATGCTTCCGTTTCTTCGGTGTCAAGTCCCTCTATCTCGGGAACAGCTGCGGTTTTCTGGTTCTTTATCATGAGTATTATCACCACAAGAACAGCCGCCGCCGCAAGAGCTATAACAGCTACTACTACCTTGAAAAGCAGATCCGAACTTATGGGCGACTTTATCACCACATAGTCTCCGTCGGTCACATCCGACTCCTGCTGTTCACCGCCTTCAACGGTTATGTTATGCTTGTTTGCATAGTCTGCCGCCGCCGAATATTTCGGGCATTTCAGCACGAATCCGCTTTTCGGATTGCCGTCGGTGTCTGTGCCGAATGCGTTCTCGCCTATGCCCATCAGCGTTTCGGGAACGGTCAGTTCGGTGAACCCGCATCCCGCAAATGCCCCCGAGCCCAGCGTTTCCAGCTTTCCCAGCTCGGCACTCATCAGCGACGAGCACCCCTTGAAAGCGTCGTTGTGTATCTCGGTCAGCGTGTCGGGAAGTGATATCGAAGCAAGCGCTGTGCAGTCAGCAAAAGCGCCCTCGCCTATTTTGGCTGTACCCTCGGGTATGGTCACCTGCGTCAGACCCTTGCATCCGCTGAACATATAAGGCGGTATCTCCGCTGTGCCCAGCGGCAGTGTGAAGTCCTTGAGCGAGGCACAGTTTTCAAATACTGCGTGCTCACAGTGCGCACTCTGCATGGTTACCGAACTCAGCGACCTGCAGTTTTTGAACGCTGCCTGGTCTATGTATTCCACCTTTGACGGTATCACTATGCTTTCAAGTGAAGAACACCCGTCAAAGCAGTTGTTTCCGAGAAATTTCAGATTTTCGGGAAGCCGTATCGTCTTCAGCGAGGTGCAGTTGCGGAATGATATCGCACCGATATATTCTATAGTATCGGGAAGCATTATCACCTCTATGTCCGCATTTTCCGAAAAGGGACTGTATATCTGACAGTCCTCTATCATGCCGTCTTCGGTGTAGCTCAGTCCGTGTACATTTCCGTAAAGCACAGGCTTTCCGTCAGACCCCGTGTACCAGCCGCCGCTTATTGCGGTAACGGTGTAGCCGTCTATCTTGTCGGGGACCGAAGGGTGTACCGAATTTCCGTAGTATCTGCTCAGCGCCGCAGTATTGTCGTCAAGCAGAGTGTATCCCCATGTGCCGCTTCTGTGAAAGTTCTCACGCTCACGGTTTTCGGCATCAGTTGCCGATGATGTCTGCGCCGCCGCATTTAAACAGCATACAGCCGCCATAGCCGCCGCAGTCACCGCCGAAAGTATCAGTTTTTTTATCCTCAAATATCCTCACCTTATCTGTCGGGAGTTTGTTTTCTTGCGGCAGAGCGTGTCATCTCCCGCCGAAAGACCGTCTGCCTGCCGCCATATACGGCGCGGGCATCAATAATTAGATTATAACATGGCAGTGCGTCTTTTGTCAAGGGAAAAAACAAAATACCGCCATAAAACAAATGCGCCTGCACGTTCTGGACGTACAGGCACAAACCCCTAAATTCTATAGACCGGACATTGCGGGCTCAAAGGCACCGCAGGCGCATAAGGTACGACCGCCTGATCGTACGGCGCCGCAGGCATAACTGCCAGACGAGACAGCCAACATAGCCTGACCTTTCCGTGTACAGTATAATGCAGTCTTCTGCATTGATTATATTATATACTAAATTATTGATTTTGTCAATAGTCTGCAATAAAAATCTGTACTTAATTTTACAAGGTGTATTTGTACATTTGTGACAAAAGATGACATAATAAAATTCTTTGACAAAATGTTGACAAACTTGTCTTTTGGGTATATAATATAATCTGAGTAAAATAATAAAGGAAAGAATGATCTATGTCAAAAAACGGTTCGATATCGGCATCGGTGATAAAGCGCCTGCCGAGGTACTACAGACTGCTCGGTGAACTGAAAAATCAGGGCATCGACAGAATATCTTCAAGAGAGCTTTCACAGCGTATGAGACTTACCGCCTCACAGATACGCCAGGACCTTAACTGCTTCGGCGGCTTCGGCCAGCAGGGCTTCGGCTATCACGTTGACGAACTCCGATCTGAGATAGGCAAGATACTCGGGGTCGACAGGGGCTTCCGCACGATAGTCATAGGTGCGGGAAACCTGGGCAGAGCTATAGCCACCCATATAAATTTCGATACAAGGGGCTGCCGGCTGATAGGTATTTTCGACAGCAATAAGGATCTCACAGGCGTAAAGGTAGGCGAGCTGAGAGTCCGCCACGCAGATGAGCTTGAAGGCTTCTGCCGCCGCTACCGCCCGACAGTGGCCGTGCTGTGCATACCTAAGGCATCTACCCAGCAGATAGCCGATACTCTCGTCAGCATGGGAGTAAGGGCTTTCTGGAATTTCTCCCATTATGACCTTTCCATAAGCTATGACGGCATCATAGTTGAGAACGTGCATCTCGGCGACAGCCTGCTCACACTTACCTACGGCGTGAATGTCATGATGCCCGCAGACGGCACCGAAACGGAGGAAGAACAATGAACCCCGAAGACAAGCCGCTTGAGATCGAGCGTAAATATATAATAGTACGCCCCACCGCCGAACAGCTTTCGGCTATCAGCGGCGTCAGCAGGACAGAGATAGTCCAGACCTACCTTTCCGTGCCCGAAAACGGCGCCCGCCGCCGTGTGAGAAAGCGCGGTACAGCTGAGGCAGGCTATACCTACACCTATACCGAAAAGACCGACGTTTCCTTCGGGGAGCGTATAGAGATAGAAAAAGAGATAACCGAGGCTGAGTATGAGCGCCTTCTTGAAGAATCGTCGCCCGACCGCCCTCCCGTAGAAAAAGAAAGATATGTGTTTGACTATGACGGTCAGCTTTTCGAGCTTGATGTGTACCCTTTCAGCAGTGAGTATGCATCCCTTGAGATAGAGCTTGACAGCATAGATACCCCTGTAAGGCTTCCGGATTTCCTTACGGTGCTCAGAGATGTAACAGGCGACAAGCGCTATAACAACTCTACTCTTGCAAAAACACGCAGTATAGAGCTCTGAACTTTTTTATAAAAGGGGAAAGTAATACAATATGGAAAAGAACAGCTTCTGGAAAAGGCTCTCCACAAATAAGGTATATTCTGTGCTGTTTATAGGTGCGGTGTGCCTTGTTATGATAGTCATAGCCGTTATGGTGATAAAGTCTATCCTGTCACCTGCAAAGCCCGACGGTTCCGTTCCTGCCTCTGAAAGCACATCGGCGGCAGTGACTGCTGCTGCGGTCTCCTCTGCGGCGGAAGAAACAACATCTGCTTCCGAGTCGGAAAAGCCCGAGGAAAAGACCGATAAACTCCCGTCTGAGGACCTCTCCCCGCTGGCTGAAAAGCTCAAGGAAAAAACCTCCAA
>CADBTD010000176.1 GCA_902797535.1 uncultured Ruminococcus sp.
GCCTCACCCGGTTCAAGTGATATGCAGCCTGCCACAGCCTGAGGAACTTTTACCGCCTTCTCACGAAGCTCCATCCCCTTATCTGTGACTGCCGCTATAAGCACACGCTCATCCTCGCTTGAACGTGTTCTTGTGATAAAGCCCTTTGTTTCAAGGCTTTTGAGCACGGGAGTAAGCGTTCCGCTGTCAAGAAACAGCAACTTGCCAAGTTCCTTGACACTTATGCTCTTCTGTTCCCACAGTACCATCATCGCTACATACTGCGTATATGTCAGGCCAAGTTCGTCAAGCAGTTCACGGTACTGACCGATCACTCTTCTTGATGCCGCATAAAGTGGGAAACAAAGCTGATTTGAAAGCCTCAAGCATTCGTACTTTTTGCTATCGTCCAATTTTTTGTACACTCCTTCTGTAAAAACCTACAGTCATAACTGCTCTTTGATTTTTTCATCGAGCTTCTCGGGCGTGACTGTTGGCGCAAAGCGCTCTATGACATTACCCTCACGGTCAATGAGGAACTTGGTGAAATTCCATTTGATCGAGCTTACAAGCACTCCGCCCTGTTCCTTTTTGAGGAATGTATAAAGTTCGGACTCGTTGCTGCCATTGACCTCTATCTTCTTGAATCTCTGAAAACTGGTATCGTATTTCAGCTTACAGAAGCTGTTTATCTGTTCATCAGTACCCGGTGCCTGACTGCCGAACTGATTACAGGGAAAATCAAGTATCTCAAATCCCTGATCCTTATACTTTCGGTACAGCTTTTCCAGCCCCTCATATTGCGGAGTAAATCCGCATCCGGTAGCGGTGTTCACGATGAGAAGCACCTTGCCTTTATACTCAGAAAGGCTTACATCATCACCATTCTGTGCCTTGACTTTTATATCATACAGTCCCATAAAGAAGCCTCCTTTTGTTAAATTCAATTTTGTACAATTTAATTATACCCGATTCATCTTGACTTGTCAACATATGATGCAGACATTTCACTTAAATTTCAGTTAATATGATATATAATTTATCAAATTCCCGATGTATAAAATAACGCCTGCGGCAGTATACCGAAGGCGCTATTGTATTATATTACCAGTACATGACCACAGGAGTGCCTATCTCAACATTCTCATAGACATACTTTGCAGCTTCAAGAGGCATATTGATACAGCCGTGAGAACCGCCCTCAACATATCTCGATCCGCCGAAATACGGATGCCATGTAGCATCATGAAGTCCTATACCGAAAGTTGAGATGTTGTTCCAGTAGGTGACGGGAGTAGCCCATGACTCACCCGTTGAAAGCGAACCTCTCAGTGTTTTGTTCATTTCCTTGTACCATATCTTATAAACGCCTTCGGGAGTATTTCTCTCGGCAGTAGGCATACCGGAAACTATATCGCACTCGTACTGCTTGACACCGTCCTTATAATACCAGAAGTGCTGTTTTTCAAGATCGACCTCGCAGTAAGTATTGCCGATATCGTCATCCTTTGTGCGTTCGGTCTCACAGGTATACTCATAACCGGTGCTTTCGTTTTTATAATAATATGGTTCGATAGTCGCTGATATTCCGTCATGAACAAGGTCTGCTATCATAGCGGCTGTTTTTTCACGGTCTATCCACCAGCCGTAGTCACCTCTGCCCTGTTCAACGGTTATGTCGCCTCTTGTAGTCGAATGGAACTTTCTGTCCTTGCCGTAGGTATCGTACTTAGCGCCAAGCTGATCGACATATGCTTCCACCTTATCGGTATCCACTGTAAAACCGTCAAGAGGGTTGTCATTTTCAAAGGTTATCCAGTCAAGGCATTTGTTGCCTTCAAGAAGTTCCTTAGTATATCCGAAATCAATGTAGAACTTTACGTCATAAAGTGCATTCAGCTCTGCAAGCTGATCTCTGAGCGAAGCCTCTGTTACCTTAGGCAGCTTATAGCAATTGCAGTTTTTAAGGTCTATGGTATAGCATCCTCTTTCAAGAAAACCGTCGATATAATCGTAAAGCGACTGTGCCTTTTTCTCATCCACGTTTGTACCGACCACCTCAGGTACTATCTGGAAACCGCTGGGAGTTCTTTCAATGTAAGCGTCCTTTGACTTATCTTCTGATTTCGGCTTTACAATTGTGCGCTCGACCTCTTTGTAAAAAGCGTCCTCATCGAATTTGAACTTCACGGTGAAATCATACTTCATCTCTTTGTGCTGAGCTTCCATCCACTGCGAATGATCCTGATCATTGAAGAAATTTTTTACATTCTGATCTATATTGTCTGTGCCGCCTATATCCTTGAGCTTTATCTTGACCTCTGAGCTGTCGGGTTTGATAAGTGTTATCTGCCCGGGATTATCGTTGCTCTTTCTTACCTGCTTTGAAGCCTCCTCGGGAGTCATTCCCTCTACAAGCGTTCCGTTTATATAGGTATTGTCAAGGAATATGCCGTCATATTTTGCCTGAGAATGTGTATACCACACGATCGCACCCACACCTGCTCCGCAGCAAATGAATAAAAAAGTACATATTCCCACTATTATACGTCTTTTCGTGCGTTTCTTGCGTTTTGCAGCCGCCTCGGCTCTGCGCCTTCTTTCCTCGGGACTTATTCTTCTGCCCTGCGGCATCTGCTGCTGAGGTCTTCTGCGCTGCTGCGACTGTCGTGCATCGCTCTGAGGCACAGCAGTCCTGTTGACACGTCTGCCGGGTTCATTTGTGTAGGGATTGCCCATCGTCTGCCTGTATGCAGTCTGCTCAGGATAATCTCTTGCCTGCTTTCGTGCCTGTTCACGCTGTCTTATCTCGTCATTGCTTCTTGCGGATACGCTTCCCGATATCCTTCTTGCAAGCTCTTCTTTTGAAAGCTGTCCTTTCCTTTCTTCGGACATTTCTGTATCACACTCTTTCCGTTATTCAACCACGAATCATTTTGTTCCATATTCGGATGTTACTGCCGCTTCAGTCCAGTCAACAAGGTCTGTATAGGTCCTCGGATTCATTACATCTACCGATATATCCGCAGACCCGTCCTCATCTTCAAAGCTTTCGGTGTAACAATATCCGTCAGCCGTAAGCGTTTTTATCCATTTGCTTTCTTCAGATGACAGACCTCCTGCTATCTTTATATAATCTCCGCCCGAACCGGTTTCAGCGGTATTGTCACGTCCTTCATTTCCAAATGAATTTATCAGTGTCACAAGGTCATCGTAATCATCAGGGTCGGTTATGTAGCATTCGCCGTAATCCTCACCTATCTTCAGCATGACCTTTGCATATTCCGCCTTGTACACGGTAAGATTATAGTACCTGTCAAAAACAAGATAATACTTTCCTGTACCGTTCCACGCAGAATACACTGAAGCGCAGTTTCTTGATGTATCCAGTTTTTTAGGGTCAACTATCTCAAAGGATGTCCATTTACTGTCATATATCCTTTCGCCGTCAAGAGTCACAACAAAGTGATTACTGTCCTGATACTCTTCATCACCATCGGTAAGAAGTTCAAAATTTATTCTGCTGCCGTCAAAATCCATGTTGTCAACTACTCTTGCCGAACCCTCTGACAATTTATAGTATACTCTCTTGCCTTTTCCGAGATTGGCACAGATAAGTTCATTTGATACAGCCGACAGCTTTTCTATTCCTTCGGGCTTGATTATCTCTTCTCCCATTCCGTTGAGAAGTCCGTAACCATTTTCTGTCATAAAAATATAATAGTTTTCCGCAACACAGGCTGTACATTTGTATCCCTCAAACGGCTGTGTTTCGGGCTCGACCATTACAGATGCCTCATCAAATGTGGTAAAGACTTCATTTGAAAGCACATCAGCCTCACCAAGCTCAGAAAGGATCTGCGGGAACTCAGCACGTTTTTCGTTCATCTTGACATTCTGTTCCTTTGATGTCCTGCTTTCACTCGTGCCGGAGTTCTTTCCGCCCGAATCATTTCCGCCGGACTTCTGACACCCCGAAAGTGCCAGAGCCGCAGCCGTTATCAGCAGAAAAACTCTTGTATGATATATGATACTCATTATATCCCCTTATATTGTTTATCAAGTGGTCTTTAACTATTCATTAAGATCCCATACATTTATATTATAACCCGATTTGTCATTTTTTGCAATACCATACGGCAAATTTTCTCATGATTTTTTTGTTTTTTACACATAAAGGATCATTTTCGCAAAAAATAACTCTGTCCCACTGACGGAACAGAGCTTTTTATCATTTTTTTCTGCGCGGTGCCGTTCTTTTTTTCTTTTTTCTGACTGAAAATCCGAACGTTCCGAGCTGCTTTCCCAGCGAAAAATACTGACCGTGTGCATATGCCAGCAGTCCTGCTTTTTCAAGTGCCAGTCTGCCCTTTTCATCAAGCAGTTCCTTTGCCGCATCTATAGCAAGTATGTCCGCCATGAACATATCGTGTGAGCCCAACGGTATCACCTGACGCACCCTGCACTCTATATTGACAGGGCACTGTTCGAGCAAAGGCGCATCCACAGCGGATGCAGGTACGGCAGTAAGACCTGTAAGCGCAAATTTATCGGTATCTCTGCCGCTTTTAACTCCGCACAGGTCTACTTCTTTTACAAGTCTGTCGGGAGCAAGATTAATAACAAACTCGCCGGACCGCTTTATAAGGTCATAGGAATATCTCTCCGGTCTTACGGATATATAGGTCACCGGAGGTTTTGTACACAGCACGCCTGTCCATGCGATCGTAAGAACGTTAGGCTTTTCGGCTGTTCCGCAGGTCACAAGTACAGGGGGCAGCGGGGATGTTATAACGCTTCCCTTCCAGACCTCTTTTGTATATTTCTGAGCTTCTGCCATTCAAAGATCCTCTCTGTCCAGCTTTTCAGCTATCCTGTCATAGTATTTGTACAGCTTCTGCACATTATTCTCAAGGAAATAATAGTGGCTTATGTAGGGGATAAGCAGCACCAGAAACAGCACCGTCAGCGGGATGAGCATGACCATTTCGGTAACAGCTATAACCAGAAAGCAGGCTACCGTACACAATGCGAACAGTATCATAACAAACAGATGTACGAACCTCTCATGCTGAAAGTACCTTGTCTTTTCTTTGTGTATCTTCATAAGTCTTGCCCAGTCTGTATTCTCATCAGCCATAGCCGCATCAAGGAATGCTATATACTCAAGAAAATATTTTTTCACAGGCATTCACCCCTTAAAGTTCAAACTTCACAGCGTCCTCGATCTCAAGTGCCTCCAGCTTCTTATCCTTGAATTTGCGCTCATTGTCGATACTTAGCTGCTGTGCCGCTGTTGCATCAATAAGACTCAGCGCCTTTGAATAGAATGACCTTGTACGGCTTATAAAGCTCTTTTTCTTCCTGCCGCCAAACAGCAGGGCCATAGCCATAGCAAATCCTATCCCCATGAGAGTTCTTTCACGTTCACTTCCCACCTGATAAGGGAAATTTGCTGTTTTAGGCTCATTCTTTTTCTTTTCGCTTTCTGCTCTTATCTGCTTTATTTTCTTTACTGCGGCATTTACCTTTGCCTTATCGATATTCATTATCGGTTACCTCGCTCAATAACTTTTCTTTGCCTTGCCGCTTGAATACGGGTTTGAAGCAGTTTCAGGCACTGCCGCAGGCTTTTCTCCGGCTGCATTTTCGGCAGAAGAAGGCTTCTGCTTTTTGAAGCTGAACTTTTTCTTTTCCTGAACAGGCTCTGATGTCTGCTGCGTGCTGCCTTCAAGCTCTGCTCTTTCCTTTTCAAGACGCAGTCTTTCATTTTCCAGCTTCTGTCTTTCAAGTTCGAGCTTTTCCTGCTCAAGCTTTGCTTTTTCCTTATTGAGTTTTTCCTTTTCCTTGGATATTGCGGCTTTTTCCTTCTTTTCGGCAGCCTTTTTCTTTTCAGCGGCAGACTTCTTGGTGCCGGTGACATGGGAATATGATACTCCGGTGCCCGGTATGCCTACAGTGGTCGTCTGTCTGCCTGTAGTGCTTATCGAATGATGTATACCCTTTTTGCCCACCGATACCGATGCGCTCTTTTTACCGAGATTCAGCTTGAGTCCGTTGCCGAGATTGATAGTCTTTCTGAAATTAAAACCCATATCAGTCCACTCCTTTTCGGTGTAAAAGCCTTAATTATTCTGTTCTTTCAGATATCATCCGAAAGGATATTCACTTACAAACTTTTCTGCCGCCTCGCTCGCCTCGATATCGCCTCTGCGCACAAGTTCCACCAGCCTGAAGAATTCACTGTAACGATCCTCTTCATACATTCTGCTGTCCATTATGTGCACGTCTCCGCCAAGCTTCGACTGCTTATCGGCATCATAGATAAGACCGCTGAGCTGGTCCTTTGCTTCAAGCGTTTCAAGCGCAGACTTTGATGCAGGCAGACCCTTTTCCATACCCTGAAGCGCTGCCATGCCGGGGTCATTGAGAAGATAATCAAGCAGCTTTGCTGCATCGTCTATGTTTTCCGTGTTTTTGCTTATGGCATAGAATCCTGTAGGTCTTACATACCAGCCCCATCTCTTTGCCGATGGAGCTTCGGGATTTCTTCCCATTATTATATGCATACCTGCATCTTCAAGGGGCTTTATGCTGTCTGATATATCAGATATAAAGGTCATCCGACCCGCTGAACGGCCTTTTGAAAATGAGTCCGGCATCGAGCTTGTTTTTTTGACAGAACCATTATCAAACATTTTCTGAGCGTACTGCATCATAGCAGTCACCTCATCAGCACCGAAGCATTCATCGCTATCTTCAGAAGCAAATGCCTGCTTGCCGCTTATCTGCTCTGCGTAAGCACAAAGCATTATCCATATAGCGTCTTCATCAGCAGAAAGCACCGAGATACCGTCTTTGGACAGCTTCTCACCACATCTTAACAGATCGTTCCAGTTTCTCGGCTTTTCTATCTTTCGCTGATCGAATATATCATAATTATAGCAGAAGCAGAGCGCGTCAAGCGAAACAGGAATCCCGTTCAGCTTTCCGTTTCTCACGCCGCTTTCCAGCACTTCATCATCAAAATTGTTGAAATTCAGCTTTCCGCCGATCTCATACAGGTCATAAAAGCCTTCTCCGTCTGCGGAATATTCATCCAGCCATTTGTGGTCTATCTGCATAACATCATACTCTATACCCGAACGCATCAGGGTATCAAGGTTTTCCTTGTAGCCCATATAGCTGCCGGAGAAAGTATTTACCTTTATATCGGTGTTCTGCTCTTCAAAGTCCTTTATACCCTCAATGGTATACTCATTTCTCGCTTCATTTCCCCACCAGGAATAGCTTATTTGTTCGGGTACAGCGATGGGTCTGTGGCTCTCATAGGTGAACAGATCCTTTCCGCTGCATCCGGTGAGTGTAACAGCCGCTGCAGCACACACTGCGGCACAGCGCATGAAAACCTTCATCATTCTTCCTCTCTTTCATGCTTTGATGGGTCGTAGACCACAAAGCTGTCCCCTTCCTTTTCATCAGCCTCACCAAGTGCCTTTGCCGCCTTTTCAAGAAGCGTATCAAAGTCTTCCGCATGGTCGGGGTAGATGCTGACGCCTATATTAACATACAATCTGAGGGCATTGTCCTCGCCTGCCGCAAGTCCGTCAAATGCCTTGCAGAAGTCGCCGCAGGTCTGTTCAAGGTTCTGATGTGCCTTGAATATATCGAACTCCGAGAAATCAACAAAAAGCACGATCCTGTCGGTATGTGTGCGTCCGACGATTATCTTTCTTCCGCTGAAAAAGCTCTCGGATATGTTTATCAGTTTTGTTCTCAGCTCATTCCAGTATTTGCTTGTAACAGCCGTTTTGACCTGATCGGAATCCTTTATTCCGATAAGAATGAAAGCATATGTGCTTCCCACAAGCGAAGTTTCCAGCTTCTCGCTTATTTTTTCATCAAGTCCGTACTCGTTGTATCTGCCTGTAGTTTCGTCAATGAATTCATTTCCCGAAGCTCTCATCTCGGCAAGAACAAAATTAGCTGATGATACAAGACCTGTCAGCCAGCACAGAAAACCTATAGCCGTTGAAACTATAACTGCCATGACTACGATGAAACTTAAACTTACCTTTGCTATAGGAGAATCCGCTATCAGCATGACGTTCCAGCCACAGTCGGTAACTATGCTTGCCGCAGTCATTTCATCATTAACAAAAGAATCTCCGTTAATGTCATTGAACATACCCGTAACTTCTTCGGGGAGAAAACGGCCTGTGCTATAAAGAGACGAACTTGACAGTACCACTGTATCCTTGAAGCTCAGTATGAATTTCTCATTCTCAAATGCCTTCTGAGAAAACAGCGTACTTATGCTGTTCAGGTCACAAGACAGCACAAGTATAGCGCCGTCTCTTGCACGTCTTAAATAAAAGGCTTTACTGTCACTGAGCGCAGAACTGAAAAGCCATATATCATTCTTTCCCTCCATGCGCTCAAGGAACATACGGAAGCCCCACTGATCTATATGCTCACGGGTGCTGTCACTTACAGTTCCTACAGTTGTCGAATCAAGGTATATTATGAAAAAGTCTGAGCAGCTTCTGCCTGCAGCAGTACGTTTGAGAACATCTCCTGCCTGCCCGCCCAGTCTTTCGACCTGCTCAGCAGTGTAGTTGATGGTTATCGGGTCAAAACTGCTCACCTCAGTGTGAGCCAGTGCATCAGTGCAGACAGCCTCCCACGAATGTGTAAAATTATCAAGTGATGATCCCAGCTGTATATCCGCTGCGGAAACATTTTCCCTGAACCGCTGTTCAGAAATCCGCTTCAGCTTGATATATACATATGCTGTGATCAAAAGCACCACAATTATCATAATGACCGTAAAGAAAAATGTCATGCGCTTTCTCACACGCTTTACGGTCACAGAACGCTTTTCGGTCTGTGCCATTTATATTCTCCTTAAGAAACTGAGTTTAGCCATACACAATATATTATAACATCTTTTTTCAAATTTTGCAATACATAAGCGGCAATTTTTTGACACGATCAGACATAAATAAAATTTTTATTTTTTCATCTTAAATTTCATTTAAGTACTTGATAATCTGATGAATTTATGATAGAATAATGATAAGGGTGGGAGCATATTTTCCCTATCAAGGAGGAATGCCGTTTATGAAAAAAGACATTTCTGCATCTCAGGCTATCGCCAACCGTCAGGCAAGACGCAGCAACACAAAAAAGATCGCTGCAGCCGCAGTCGGCATATTAGTGATAGCAGGAGTTGCAGTAAGTGCTGTAACTATTTCACGACTTAAAAAGAATGACAGTATACTTCTGGCACAAAACCTTATCACTCAGTTTGAGATCAACACCACTTACCGTGAACCTGAGCTTGACCCTGAAAAAGATGACGATAACGACGATCTGAAAAACTCGGAGGAGTCACAGCTCGGCACGAATCCCCTTGACGAAGACAGCGATAATGACGGTATATCTGACGGAGAAGAGATAGAACTCGGAACAGACCCGCTTAATGCTGATACCGATAATGACACGATCCTTGACGGCTATGAACTTATGACGGGACTTGATCCTCTCAAGGAACGCACCGATGCGATCACCCGTGACCTGGCCCGCAAAACAGAATATGAGATAAACGAAGACCAGATGACCCTTAATGTATCGGGAAACGGAAATATAGCTGATATATCGGTGTCTGAAATAAAC
>CADBTD010000177.1 GCA_902797535.1 uncultured Ruminococcus sp.
ACTGCGGTAGAACAGCATCGGGAAATCCTGCGTAACGGGAAGTCCGTATACTCCGCCGTCATACTTGTAAAGTGTAGTCGCATCAGGCGAGAACCTCTTTGCTACTTCCCTGTAGTCCTTGAACTGCGAAAGGTCCTCAAGCACGCCTCTCGATGAAAGCTGTATAGTGAAGTCGCCGCCCACGAAAAGCACCATATCGGGGCCCTTGCCTGCAAACGTAGCTTCAAGTATACCGCCCTGCACCAGCTTCATGTTGACCTTGGATGAAACATCTGTCCTTACGTTGAACTCATTGTTCACAAGATTCGTTACAACTGTTGCATTATCACGTCCGAGAGGTATCCAGCAGGTCATCGACTGCGTTCCCTCACCTAAGTCCGTGAGCGAGTTGTAGTCCTCGAAGAACGAGCCTATGAATGCGTCAAAGCCGAACTTCATAGACTTGAAGAACTTTGAATCTGCCGACGTGAATTTCATGTCGGGTGAGCATATCTCGATAAGATCTATCTCAAGAGGCTGCTCACGGTATGTGCTTACCCACGCAGAAAGCGAAGTTACATTGTCCTTTATCTGGGTCATCATCTCGGGGATGCGGTCAGGCTTCTTGACACAGTCGTCAAGAACTATCGCCATCTTGTCAAGCTGCACCGCCTCGGAACCGCCCTGATTTGAAAGGCTCTCTATGCGCTTCTGCATATCTCTCAGCGACTTTGAATAGCTCTCGAAATCGGGAACTATCTCGGGTATCGTCATGTTGATGTTATAGTTGTTGTACTGGTCGGGATTAGGACCTGTTATCTGTCTTATACGCCTGTAATAGCTGTTTATATCATATGTCAGATCGTCAAGCTCACCCATTATCTCGCCTATCTCTCCCGGCACCGCCTCAAGTGTCAAGGTGTGGCTTCCCTCGGTAAGATAATAGTATACAGGGTCAGCACCTTCTTCGTCCGAAACGCTGGGCACTACCACGCTCCATTCGGTGTCGTAGAAGAACTTTATCTGTTCACTGCGGCTGTCGGGCACAACTCCGTCGATGTAGAGCCTTCTGTTAGAGTACATACCTCTCATCTGATCCTGCTTTGCCCTTATGCCTATCTTGTAGTAGCCGTCCTGCGGAGCGTTGAAATTCCACGTCGCCGACTGTGTTGACTGGTTCCAGCTCCCCTTGCCTATAGAATTGTATCTGGTCTTTGTGGGGCTGGCACCGTTCACACATGATGTTATATACGAATGCATATCACTGGTGGGGAACAGCGTTCTCGAACTCTTTTCCGAGGCAAGCTCGCCTTCGAGTATTATACGCCTTTCCTTGTTCCTCAGCAGTTCGTTCTGCGAAGGCATCTTGTAAGCCTCGGGCGCATGATACTGGAAAAGTGTGATGGATTTTATGGAAAACTGCGCCTTGTCAGACTTTATCGAAACTATGTTCCTGCCTTCTTCAAAGTAGAACAGCAGAGGCTCTGCCGAAAGGCCGTCTATGTCCTTCAGCGGCACCGTCTGCCACTTTGCCACAGACTCCTGCCCGGGACGTATATCGTTGCCCCTTGAATCCATGTCTATGCCCGAACCGCCCTGAGTCGTTTCGTTCACCCATACCTTGGGCATGGTTATACGCGAAGCAGTCGGATACTGACACTCGCCGTTTACATCAAGCTCGAACTCTACTTCGTTGGTGTTCGACTCCTGCGGAACATAGTACTCCATCTTTATGCTGTACACGCCCTCACGGTCGATATCCACGCCGAAATCAAAGCCGCCTGTCTGGTTTGCCCAGCAAAGGACCCCGCTTTCGCCGCCTATGTCACCGAAGGATATGTCCGCACCGCCATGCACCTTGAAGTCGGGGTCGGTCTGCATCTCGCCTGCCATTATGACCTTCTCGGTCTCGGCACCCTTCTTTCCCGAATATTTCGCACAGAAATCCCTGTACGATTCCTCGGTGCGCAGTCCTTTCGCCGGAGTATCCGCAGTTTCTGCGGAAAAGGCATCGGTATCATCTGCAGGTGCTGTATCTGCCGCCGCAGGAAGCGTTGACGACATAAGCAGCATGGCTGCCGCCGCAGATGAGATAACACGTCTGAGCATTGTGTTATACACTATCAAATCCACCTTTCCAGTAAATTTTCATATAAATAATAACGTACCCGCAGTCTTGCCTGCGGATGTCTGATATTTTCCTCATTCGGGACGGGCTATGTATATCCTGTCTCCGTCAAGCTCCACTCTTACTCTGTCTCCGCCCCTGAGTCCGAGCTGATCCATGTAGTCCTTCGGAAGCTGCAGCCTTCCCGAACGGTCAAGCACCACAAGCTCCTCATGAGTGTCCTCTGCGTCTTCTTCCTCCGCATCGCTTTCGGCAGCCTTTCCAAGCTCCTCCAGCTCCTCGCTGTATGAACGCTTGCGAACTATCTCCGAACTCGTCCTGCCGTCGCGTATCGCAACAACACGGTCTATATGCTTTGCGAGCTTCACATCGTGGGTGACTATCACTATGGTCAGACCCTCGGTGCGGTTCAGCTCCTTGAATATATCAAGTATCACATTCGATGTCTTTGTATCCACCGATCCCGTAGGCTCGTCCGCAAGCAGAAGCTTAGGATCGTTCGCAAGGGCTATGGCTATCGCAACTCTCTGCTGCTCACCGCCCGACATCTGGTCGAGCCGCGAATTTTTCCTTTTCAGCAGCCCCACCTTGTCAAGCAGCTCAAGAGCACGCTCGCGCCGCTTTCTTCTCTCGCCGCCCTCAAGCAGCATCGGAAGCTCAACGTTCTGCACCGCTGTAAGATACGGCACAAGATTGCGTGCATTGTTCTGCCATACAAAGCCTACCGTCTTACGCTTGTATTCCACATAGTCCTTGTCGGTGAATTTCAGAAGGTCCTTCCCGTCTACGAAAAGCCTTCCCGCGCTCGGTCGGTCAAGCCCTCCGAGCATATTCAGCAGCGTGGATTTTCCGCTTCCCGAATTTCCTACTATCGCCATCAGCTCGCCCTTGTCAACATTCAGGTCAAGCCCCTGCAGCGCTACCACCTCTATATCCGAGGTCTTGTATATCTTGACAAGGTTCTCACAGCGTATCATGCTGCCTTCGTCATTTGACCCTACCCCGTCGGAGTACAGCCTGCTGTAAAGAGCGTCACTCAACGATCTCACCATCCTCAAGCGTATATACCCTGTCGGCTATATCCATCATGCTCGGGTCATGTGTCGTCATAACTATCGTCATGCCCCTCTGCGCCACAAGCTCCTTGAACAGCCTTACCACGTTTAGTGCTGATGCAGTGTCAAGCTCGGCTGTTGGCTCGTCCGCAAATACAAGCTCGGGCTCATGCGCTATAGCTCTCGCTATAGCTGTCCTCTGCTGCTCACCGCCCGACATCTCGCTCGGCCGATGGTGCATCCTCTTTTCAAGGCCTACATCTGCCATCACCCGTGTGACACGCTCTTTGCGCTTGTCATAGGGATATTTTGCAAGCCTCAGTCCGAATTCAACATTCTCATACGCCGTAAGACCGCTCATCAGCGCTACCGACTGAAAAACGAACGCCATTTCGCTCCGCCTCAGGTCATCACGCTTCTTGTCCGACAGCTTTGTTATATCACGCCCGCCGAATACCACACTTCCCGAAGTCGGCCTGTCAAGCGCCCCGAGAATATTTATGAGAGTAGTCTTTCCGCTTCCCGAACGCCCTCTCAGTATCGTGAGCTTTCCTTTTTCTATGTCTATGTTTATATTTTTCAGTGCGTGTACCGTACTGCCGTCACCTATTTTGAAGTCACGGCAGATGTTCTGCGCCGAAAGGATGTATTCTTTCATAACGCTGTCCTCTCGCAGTCGTTTTTGTACAATTTGCATAGATTGCGGCTTATCCACAATATGTCGGGCATTTTGACAACAACAACTCCCACATCTTGTCGAAACCTAAACTTTTCACCAAACCCTCGTTCCGACAAGATGCGTTTTTAGTCAGATATGTCCAAAACTTTCAAATTGACACATAATAATTATATCAATTTTTCACTCTCTTGTCAAGCATTTTTCACTCTTTCCGCCGATGTGTTTTGTGCAAATCATCCAATTTGTCATACTAAACAAACATATCCTGCGTTTTTGTGCATATTTTTCTATACAGTTTTCCAAAAACTAAAATATTAACGTACTATTTTTTAACAAAGAACATTGATTTTCAAAACTGCCGAACTCCTTAACATTTTATCTTTATAAGCATTTTAATGTACAATAAAATATTCCACGTTTTGCAAGTTTTTGGTAATTCTGCCCTGCGAAAATTTGTTGACTTTGTCGAAAACGATTTTGCCTGACATAAATATTTTAAACCGCTCCGTCATATTGACAAATTTCACCGTTTGCCCGTGTTATGCTGTATTTAAAGGCAGTACCGCAATATCAGAAGGAGGTTTTTAGTATTATGCCTGTTGAAATATGCGTCAGCGGTCAGACGCTCACTGCCCGCCTTTCGGGCGATATCGACCACCATACCGCACTCGCCATGCGCACCGACATCGACCGTGCCGTCCGTGACACCCCCGTGACCCTGCTTATCCTCGATTTTTCCGCCGTTACCTTTATGGACAGCTCGGGAATAGGCCTCGTTATGGGCAGGTACAAGCTCATAAACGGCCTCGGCGGTGAATGCCGTATAGCCGACCCGCCCGCCTATATCGCAAGGGTCATGAAGCTCGCAGGCCTTGACCGCCTTTGCAGGATAGTTTCCCTTGCAAGGATACCCCACCGTGAGGAGGCTGAAAATAATGCCGATAATTAAGAAAAACTGCATCAACGAAATGAAGCTGTGCTTTGCCGCCGTCAGCGAAAATGAAGCCTTCGCAAGAGCCTGCGTGTCGTCATTCCTCTCTCAGCTTGACCCCCTTGTCAGTGAACTTGCCGAGCTGAAGACCGCCGTGTCCGAAGCCGTCACAAACTCCATCGTTCACGGCTACAGAAATATCAGCGGCGGCACGGTCCTGCTCCAGATGCGCCTTTACGCCGACCGCAGGGTCTACATAAAAATACGTGACAAGGGCTGCGGTATAGAGGATATCAGCAAGGCTATGCAGCCGCTTTTCACTACCGCCCCCGAAGAAGAACGCGCAGGCCTCGGCTTTTCCGTTATGGAAAGCTTTACCGACAGCCTTCGTGTGAAAAGCTCTTCGGGACACGGCACAGTCCTTGTCATGGAAAAGATCCTTCAGGAGAAAGACGATGGAAGCATTGAAAGCGAATTTTCAGACAAGAGCAGAAGAAAACATAGGACTTGTACACCTCTGCGCAAATAAATTCAGAGGCAGGGGCATAGAATATGATGATCTCTACAGCGCAGGCTGTATAGGTCTTATGAAAGCCGCAAGGGGCTTCGACGAGGAAAGGGGCGTGCGCTTTTCCACTTACGCCGTCCCGGTCATCTTAGGCGAGATAAAACGCCTTTTCCGTGACGGCGGCTCTGTAAGGGTCAGCCGCTCCCTGCGTGAACTTTCCATTAAAATAAACCGCTACCGTGATGAGTTTGCCGCTGCACACGGCCGTGACCCCTCCGTCGAGGATATCAGCCGCCATTTCGGTGAGCCTCCCGAGACCGTCACCGAAGCCCTATGCGCCGCACAGCCCCCCGTTAGCCTCACCGTCACCACCGAAGACGGCACCGATGAAGCCGATGTCCCCGTCCCCTCCTCGGAACAGCATATCCTTGACCTTATGTCACTGAGGACCGCCCTTTCTTCCCTCGATAAAAAGGACAGGCTCCTCATCTTCCTGCGATATTTCCGTGACCGCACCCAGTCTGAAACAGCCGCCGCACTCGGCATGACTCAGGTACAGGTCTCCCGACGAGAAAAGAAACTTCTCGCCGCCATGCGTGAAATAATATGCTGACCCGGCAGTAACACGGATGTCCCTGCAAAAGTTATGCCCCGAAGCGTACTTCGGGGCATTTGTATTTGCCTGTTAAGATGATCGGATCCTAACCGTTCTTCTGTTCTTCTGCTATTTTGTGTACATACTCCGAAAACTCTTCCGAACGGGATTCAAGCAGACCGTGGGTCGCATCCTTCATCACGAACATCTCCTTTTCGGGAGCGTTCACCTGCTCGAAGTATTCACAGGCAAGCCGGTAATTTGTCTGATAATCCATGTCGCCGTTTATATTGTAGTATGGTACCTGATAATCGTATCTGCCCAGCAGCGACAGCTTTAACATATCGCCTGTGAAGAAATCCATATATGGCTCGAATGATGCTTCGCTGTTTTTGACATACCCGATAAAATCTTTGATCGTATAGTTCGGATTGAACAGCACCGTAGTAAAGAAGTTATAATCTGTGCCGTCCTTCATCATGCCGTAGCCGTATCTGTCCATGATCT
>CADBTD010000178.1 GCA_902797535.1 uncultured Ruminococcus sp.
GAGAATACTTTGTTCTGACTTTATACTTGACATTTTCTTCCCGAATTTTTGTCCCGGATGCGGTCGTACTGTTCCCTGGGATGATGTTTTCTGTAAAAAATGCGCATCAAAGCTGGAATATCTTGAAGAACTTCCGTGGCAGGCATTGTTTCCGGCGGAAATAAACGGTGAAACTCCTTTGTTCGATGGGGCAGAGGCTTTGTTTCAATACAAAGGCACAGCTAAAGCTGCAGTTCTAAGATTCAAAAACGGTTCTGCATTAAAGTTTGCAGATTATGTGGCTGAAAGGATCGTTCTTAAACTTGATACCGATAAGTTTGAAAAGCCTGACATAATAACTGCTGTTCCGATGCACAGAAAAAAGCAGGCTGAAAGAACTTATAATCAGGCGCAGGTATTTGCCAAAGCGATGGCAAAACAGCTTGGCTGTGATATGGATTTTAAACTGCTCGGTCATAAGAAAAGCTCTGTTGTTCAGCATAAACGTTCCAGATCAGAGCGTTTTAAAGCTGCCGATGAGACATATTATATCCGTAAAAAAGCCAATAGACTTGACGGAAAGTGCGTCATGATCTGTGATGACATATTCACCACGGGTGCCACTCTTAATAGCTGTTCCGGACTGCTGAAAAAGCTTGGTGCAAATAAGGTGATAGTTGTTACGATGTGCCGTACCGAAAATAAAAAAAAGTCACCGCTGAATGAACAGAGGTGACTTTGTTCTATTTAGAGATATGTACGTCAAGTTGTTTATAAGGTATCGTTATGCCATTCTCAAAGAATGCATCTTTTACATCTGCAAGCAGACCAAATCTTAATTCCCAGTAGTTTTCAGATCTTACCCATACTCTCAGAAGTAATTCTATTGAGTTTTCCTCGTGTCCGCTGACTCTTATATATGGTTTATCGGGAAGTTCAAGCGTAAGCGGCGATTTTTTTACTGTCTTCAGGATTATTTCTTCTGCAGTACGATGATCACAGCTATATGGTATATTGAATCTTAGTTCAAGTCTTCGCAGCTCTTCCTGCGTGTAATTGGTTATGGTAGCGGATGCAACGGTTGAATTTGGTATAATAACAGCTTTATTATCCAAAGTCAGCATTTTTGTATATAGAATAGATATTCTGTCTACAGTACCTTCTTTTTCAGCAATCTCTA
Source organism: uncultured Ruminococcus sp. (assembly GCA_902797535.1). Classification (GTDB taxonomy): domain Bacteria; phylum Bacillota; class Clostridia; order Oscillospirales; family Ruminococcaceae; genus YE71. Next base: position 1,160 of record CADBTD010000178.1, read on the forward strand.
CAAAATCACCAACCTTAAAAGGTCTGCTGAACATTATAATGAAGCCTCCTGCTACATTTGAAAGACTGTCCCTCAGTGCGAGACCTATTGCGAGACCTGCAGTTCCAAGTGCTGCGATTATTGATGACATAGGAACTTTGAGCTGGGATAATACCATTACAGCCAATATAACATAAAGTGTAGCTTTTATTAGTGACAGAAGAAAGCTCCAGCCGGTTTCATCCAGTTTTGATTTTTTCAGCGCTGATCTTAATAGATTCAGTATCAGTTTGATCATTATGTATCCAACTGCTGATATGATAATTGCAGCTAATAAATTAGGAGCATAGTCCGTAAGTTTATTCCACAGCTTTTCAAACATAGATATCTCTCCCCGGAGCAATATAATGTAGTATTATAACAAAATAATAGCTGAACAATAAAAATAAACTATTAACAAATCATGTACGCTTTGATAAAATTGTCATTTCATTTCAAAGACACAAAAAATTAATAACTATTTTTGCAACTTTCTTGCAATAAAACGGGTTTTGGACTTGAAATTTTTGATGATTTGGTGTATAATATGAAATGATTGGTTGATAAATATTCCATAGTAAAGGAGAATATGTATGAACAATAGTTTCTGCATGAGTCTCGGCTATTTACTTCGTACATCGGATAAGGATCTTGATGGTCAGACGATCGCTTCCGTATGTATCACAGGTGTAGCAGTTGTATTCGTCGCACTTGTCATTCTGATAGCGCTTGTTACACTGTATGGCAAGGTGTTTGACATGATCAATACGAAAGCTGCCGCAAAAGCCGAAGCTGAAAAGAAAGCAAAGGAAGAAGAAAAGCCTGCTGTTGAGAAAAAGACTGTTGCTGAACCTGTTTCGGTCCCTATAGTACAGGACGGTATCGAAGAAGAGGTAGTTGCTGTTATAATGGCTGCAGTCTCTGCTTACGGTTCTCAAAGCGGTAAAAAGCTTACTGTAAAGAATATCAGGCTTTCAGGCGGAACTGCAAATGGCAGGTCAGCATGGAGTTCCGCAGGTTTATCAGAAGCTACCCGACCGTTCTGATATATGATTTATAATAAAGACTTGAATGAAAGGAATGTTTGACCGATATGGCTATTATTGAAAGCTTTCTGAATACGCTTTACGATCTGTGCCAGAAATCGGGACTTGCAGGTTTCTTAGTTGAAGGCGGCTGGAAGAATATTATAATGATCCTTATTTCATTTGTATTCATGTATCTCGCTATAGCCAGAGGTTTTGAGCCTTTACTGCTTCTCCCGATATCTTTTGGTATGCTTCTTACAAATCTTCCCGGTGCCGGAATGTATCATTCTGAATTATGGGAATATGTTACAAGAACAGAAATTGATCCTGTAACGGGTCAGGAGATTATCAATGACCATTATTTGGATTATGGCTACATATTGCGGCACGGTGGATTGCTCGATATGTTATATCTTGGTGTTAAACTGCAGATATATCCTCCTCTGATATTCCTGGGCATAGGTGCAATGACCGACTTTGGTCCGCTTATAGCTAATCCTAAGAGCTTCCTTCTGGGTGCGGCTGCACAGGGTGGTATATTCCTGACTTTTATTGGCGCAGCGCTTTTGAACATGACAGCTGCCGAGTGTGCTTCTATCGCCATAATCGGTGGTGCTGACGGTCCTACTGCAATATTTGTATCAAGTAAGCTGCTTTCGGGTACAGATACTATCGGCGTAGGTACAATAGCACTTGCAGCGTATACCTATATGGCTCTTGTTCCTATTATACAGCCTCCTATTATGAGAGGACTGACAACAAAGAAGGAAAGAGCTGTAGTAATGGGTCAGCTTCGTTCAGTATCAAAAACAGAGAAGATCCTTTTCCCGATACTGGTTACCCTGATCATTGCGCTTATGATACCTGATGCTGCACCTCTGGTCGGCATGCTTATGTTCGGTAATCTGCTTAAAGAATCCGGATGCTGTGACAGAATCGCAAAGACTGCTCAGAATGAGCTGATGAATATAATCACTATATTCCTCGGCACTTCCGTTGGTGCTACAACAAAAGCAAGCAATATAATCACTCCTGCATTCGGAAAGGTCATCGTTCTTGGTGTTGCAGCATTCATGCTTGCTACTGCTTGTGGTATTCTTCTCGGAAAGCTCATGTATGTTCTTTCGGGAAAGACCATAAATCCTCTTATTGGTTCTGCAGGTGTTTCAGCTGTTCCTATGGCTGCTCGTGTTTCTCAGCAGGTTGGTCAGGAAGAAAATCCGACAAACTATCTGCTTATGCACGCAATGGGTCCTAATGTTGCCGGTGTAATCGGTTCGGCCGTAGCTGCAGGTGTTCTTCTCAGCATAGTTCAGATAGGCTGATAGTATATCAATTTAATGACGGGATATTATTCCCGTCATTTTTATAGGAGGAAATAATGAAGCAACAGCAGTTTTTTGCATTTATTTCAAGAATGAAATACATTAATCGCTGGTCTTTGATGAGAAGCACCATACAGGAAAATTTAAGTGAGCACAGTCTTGAAACTGCATTTATTGCTCATGCGCTTGCTCTTATAAGAAATAAGCGTTTTGGCGGTAATGTCGATCCGGAAAGATGCGCTGTACTTGCAATGTACCATGATATGTCAGAGATCATCACAGGTGATCTTCCGACACCTATCAAGTATTATAATAAAGAGATAAGATCGGTGTATAATGAGATAGAGCAAAAGGCGGCTGACAGGCTTATTGCTTATCTTCCTGAGGATCTGCGTGAAGATTATCGTTCGCTTTTGACTCCGGATGCTGATGAAAAAGAATTGTGGAAGCTGGTCAAAGCTGCTGACAAGATCTCAGCACTTATAAAGTGTATAGAGGAAAGAAGAATGGGTAATGATGATTTTTCATCAGCTGAAAAAGCCACTTTAGAGGCGATCCATGCTTTTGATCTGTCTGAAGCAGAAGTCTTTTTGGAAGAGTTTATACCTGCCTATACACTTACTCTTGATGATCAGACTGAGCAGATATGAAAATTAGTATTTTTTTATAAAAAATGCTTGACTAAATGTTAGATTTGTAGTATAATTATTCATATATTATTATTGTTCTCTCGGAGGTGTGCTCATGGCCATCAAGGTTTCCGCATCGCTTTTATCAGCTGATTTTTCCTGCTTGACCAGTGAACTTAAACGGATCGACAGTTCCGGTGCTGATTGGATCCATTATGATGTTATGGATGGTTTCTTTGTACCTAATATCAGTTTTGGTGAACCTGTTTTAAGATCTATTAATGATAAGCTTACAAGACCGTGTGATGTACATCTCATGATAACCGAGCCTATAAGATATGTTGATCATTATGCTGAACTTGGTGCTGATTATATTACGGTTCACTATGAGTCAACTGATGATCTTGATACATTGATAGATAGGATCCACGAATTGGGATGTAAGGCGGGCATAGCACTTAAGCCGGCCACACCTGTTTCAGTTATTGAGCGTTTTATATCTAAGATTGAGCTTATATTGATAATGACTGTTGAACCGGGATTTGGCGGTCAGGGCATTATTCTTGAGACACTTGACAAGGTCGCTAAGGCGCGAGAGATGGCTGACAGCAGTGAAAGAGAAATATTTGTTCAGGTCGACGGTGGTATCAATGATAAAACAGCAGACATGGTGAAAACAAGCGGAGCTGATGTGCTTGTTTCCGGGTCATATATATTCCATGCGGATGATATGGCTAAGGCTGTCAGCATACTAAAGAGCTGATCAAAATAGATCCTTTATGATCTCAGCAGGGGAGTCGGAGAGCAGTTCTCCGTGCTCCTTTATTTTTGCTGCTGCTATGCTGTTATCATATTTATTGATCAGTGCATATCCGTTCGATGTTTTGTAAAGCATTATATTTTCTTTGACTTTATTTTGTCTAAAATACTCTAACAGTTCTTCTGAGGTATAGAAGAACAATTGTTTCTGATCAGCTGATCCATCAGATGCTCTCATATTTTTTCCTGATAAAAAAATTATCAAGTCTTCATCTGTATTTTCAAAGATCTCAGCCGTCAGTTTGTCACATTTTTTTAATTCTGTTCCCATTTTCTGTAGTTTAGCCAAAATTGATGCAATAAAAAGCCTTGTACTGACATTGTCGGGTGAAAAATCATCATAGCTGATTTGTAAATAGTCACATTCTCTCTTTGATACTGTCACTCTTACACAGTTTTCGCTTAAAATGCATATATCCATAAAAAGATCCCCCTATTTCATTATATTGAAACAGGGGGATTATTGTTATTCTTCCAGAGATGCCCATTCTTCCATTTTATCTTCGCAGTCAAGTCTTGCTTGCTCAAGTTCACTGCATTTTGCAGTCATAAGTTCAAAATCATTTGCAGTCTCAGGCTGTGCTATGATATCTTCAAGCTCTTCAATATATGTTTCCAACTTTTCTATCTCTTTTTCAAGTTCTTTTATACGCTGTCTTCTCTTTGCATCATCAGCTCGCTGCTGCTTTGAACGGTATTGCTTTTGTTTGTTTTGCTTGTATTCCTCTTCTGCTTTTTGTCTTCTGTCTTGAGCAAGACGTTCCTGTTCTTCTTTTTCTTCCTGCTCGATCGTCTGCATATATACGTTGAAACCGCCATCAAAGCTTCTCACAGAACCTTCAGAGAGTTCAACGATGCGGGTTGCTGTTTTATTAAGCAGATATCGGTCATGAGAAACTATAAGCATGGTTCCCTCAAATTCCTGAAGTGACTCTTCAAGTACCTCTTTCGTTGAAAGGTCTATATGGTTCGTAGGTTCATCAAGTATAAGAAAATTGCCTTTGTTGAGTGCCATAATTGCAAAACACAATTTAGCTCTTTCACCGCCGCTGAGTACTGAAACAGGTTTGAATACGTCTTCACCGTGAAAGAGAACGGATGCAAGTGATTTTCTTATCTCAGCATCTGTCATTTGCGGGAATCTCCTCGATACAGCTTCAATGGCAGTATCGTGTGGGTTAAGATATGCGTGTTCCTGATCAAAATATGATACCTTGACATTGTTTCCCCATATGATATTACCCGATGCTTTGGGTATTATACCTTGTATAAGTTTGAGTACGGATGTCTTTCCTATACCATTGCTGCCGATAAGTGCTACATGTTCGCCGCGTCTGATATGAAGATCAAGGCTTTCAATCAGTGTTTTTCGGTTTTCTCCTTCGCCGACGATCAAGGGACATTGACATACCTGCACGACATCTTTTGTAGGTTCTATTGTGTATCCAAGTCTGATTTTAGGTGGTTTTTCCAATATTTGCGGTTTTTCTAAAATATCTATCTTATCAAGCTGTTTTTCTCTTGATTTTGCCATTTTGGCGGTAGAAGCCCTTACTTTGTTTCTGGCAATGTAATCCTCAAGCTGTGATATTTGTTTTTGCTGTGCGTTATATTCTTTTACCTGACGGGCTACAAGCTGTTCTTTAAGTGATACATAATCACTGTAATTACCTTTGAATGACCTTATGCTGCCGTTCTCTATCTCGCATATGCGTGTGCATATCTTGTCAAGAAAATATCTGTCATGTGATACTATGAGTATGGCGCCTCTATATGTTTTCAAGTAGTTTTCAAGCCATATCAAAGTTTTAAAATCAAGGTGATTTGTAGGTTCATCAAGGATAAGAAGTTCAGGCTGCTCTAAAAGCAGCTTTGCCAGTGCAAGACGGGTCTTTTCGCCTCCTGACAAAGTAGATATTACTCTGTCATATGCAAGCTCTGAAAAACCCATTCCGTTAAGTATTTGCTTTATTTTGAATTCGGTATTATATCCATCATGAATTTCAAAATACGATGACAAACTGCTGTATTCTGATGAAAGGAATTCGAGCTCGTCGCCTGAGCAGTTGGTCATAGTATCAGTCAGCTCGTCCATTCGTTTCTTGATGTCTGTCAATTTTGAAAAAGCACTGTTCATCTCATCAAACACAGTAGCGTCAGTATCAAGTCCGCTGTTCTGTTCAAGAAAACCAATTCCGCAGTCACTAACAGTCAATGAACCGTTTCCGTCGGGTGAGATGTCATATTCTTCTTCACCAAGTATCATTTTTAGCAAAGTTGATTTTCCACAGCCATTTTTCCCTACTATTCCTACAGTTTCATTTTCATTCAGTGTAAAAGAAATATCTTTAAGCAGTGCTTCACCGTTGAAGTATTTGTAAATGTGCTCGATGTTGATCAGCAACCGGCTCATCCTTCCTTGATTTATTATACAGGATAATTATATACTACAATTATGAATATTTCAACTCATCGGACACAATATGCTGTAGCACGTTAAAACGTTATCACTTTTGAGCAGTTTTTTCTTTTGTGAATTAAGTTAACTCAGAACACATTTCTTATTCATAATTTGTTATTAATGCCGATTTTTTTATTATCTCATTTAAAAAAATACGAAAAGTATTGCATTTTTCATAATAATTTGTTAAAATATAGATAGTGAAAAGTATATACTTTGGAATGACAGCATGAAATGGAGGCGTGAACTGTGCTTTTTAAAAATCACCATGATGATAAAGAAAATCTCAGAATCATTGTTGCGTGCTGCCCCGGAGAAGTAATTCCTCTTGAAAATCTTTCAAATGATGCTTTTTCAAGTCTTATACTTGGTGACGGTTTTGGTGTTATAGCAGATAAAAACAGTTTCAATTCACCCTCTGCCGGAGTTGTAAAGGATATATCGGACAATAAACATGAGATAACGATCAAATCAGATGATGGATTTATACTTATTGTTTCAGTTGGTGCTGATTCTGATAACAATAATATAGAAGCTGATTGTCTTGTGAATTTAGCAGACAGAGTAGGACCCGATACAAAATTATGGGATATAGATGTAGACTATTACAAAGAAAAGGGTATAGATGTTATTGCGGCTGTTGTAGTAACAAATACAGCAGAAATCCCCGCATTTAATATCAATTATGGTAAAATCAAGGATCATTGTCAGCCGGTAATGACCATACCGATGTGACATTTCACTCCTTTCAAAATTCTTCACACAAGGGAACGGTCGGACAGGATTCCGGCCGTTTCATTTTGTATAAATTTATTAAATTTACTTGTATTATACAACTTTATGTGATATAATTATTTTTATGGATGAAAGCTGTGACATAATATATAATAGATAGGGATGATTAAATGAACAGAGATTCGGGAAAAAAGCTGATCACTGTACTTGCTGTTTTGTTTTTTATATTGGTGATCGGTCTTGGAGTATTGATTGGACTTTTTATAGTCAAGTCCGAAAAAACAGAAGAAACGACAGTTGTTGAATCTGCTGCGGAGCAAACAACAACTGATACACAGATAGCAGTCAGCGAGACTCAGCCATCTGAGGTGTCTTCAGCTGCAACAGAAGCCTTACCTGCTGATGCATCTGTAACTTCGGAAACAACTTCTTCTAAAGGTGAAGATGATCCCGATGAAAGTAAGAGCGCTGATGAATTGAATGTTGATGAGGTCATATCTTCCATGTCGCTGCATGAGAAGGTTTGTCAGTTGTTTATTGTTACTCCCGAGCAGCTTACAGGTTATGATGTGGTGACTCAGGCAGGCGATACAACAAAGGAAAAGCTCGAAGAGTATCCTGTAGGCGGCCTTATATATTTCGCACAGAATATGGAAGACTATTCACAGGTAGAAAAGATGATAAATGATACAAAGTCTTATGCAAAAGGTATATGCAAAGCACCGCTTTTTATAAGTGTTGATGAAGAAGGCGGCGATGTTGCACGCTGTGCCGATACTATAGGAACAACCAAGTTTGAGCCTATGTTTACATACCGTGATGAGGGCCCCGAAACTGCCTTTGATAATGCAAAACAGATCGCAGAGGATATATCAAAGCTCGGATTTAATCTTGACTTTGCACCTGTTGCAGATACCTGGTCAAATCCTTCAAATACTGTAATAGGCAGCCGCGCCTACAGTGATGATTTTTCTGAAACAGCAGATCTTGTAGCAGAAGCAGTAAAAGGTTTTTCCGCAGGAGGTGTGTGCTGCACATTGAAACATTTCCCGGGTCATGGTGATACAGCAGAGGATTCTCATTATTTTACTGCTATCTCAAACAGAACATTAGAACAGTTGGAAGCAGAAGAATATGCTGCATTTAAGAAGGGAATATCAGCAGGTGCTGATATGGTTATGGTTGGTCATATCACCGTTCCTGCACTGGATGAAGAACCCGCATCTGTGTCTTATAAAGTAATTACCGGTGAATTAAGAGAAAAACTTGGCTTTAAAGGTATAATAATCACTGATTCGCTCGCTATGGGTGCTGTTGCAAATGAGTATACTACTTATGATCTTGCATCTAAGGTATTTCTTGCGGGTGCGGATATACTTCTTATGCCTGATGATCTTCCCACTGCAGTTAAATCTATCGAAGATGGAGTAAGTGAAGGCAGGATAGATGAATCAAGGATCGATGAAAGTCTTAAAAGAATACTTTTGCTCAAATCCAAAAAGATAAGCTGATACACAAATAAGCAGAAAGCATCGGTGTGCTCGTAACCGATGCTTTTTTATATTGCTTGTCTATTGTGCATTTTTCGCCAGTTATAGAAACCGTAAAGATCATTTACAAGAAAGATCATAAAACAAAGAAATACAGATAAATAAGAAATATCTTTATAAAGTGCAGCACCCCATAATATAAGAAGTACTATGTCATTTGAAGCATATGCCGCTGCAAACCAAGGACTTCTCAGAAATGTCAGCGAAGCTGCGGCAAAGCTGGTTGCTACTGACAGAGTGCTTACGGGGAGATTTGCTGTGTTAAAATATCTGAGAACAAAATAGAAGAAAAAAGTGACTAATGTTGTCAACAATGTAAGAAATATGACTTGTCTTTTATTGATATCAGATGTTTTTACTTCTGATCTTTTACCGTTGTAGGGATTTTTCAGCCAGGAAACCAGTGAAAAAGCAGCCATGGGTGCTGTCATTCCTAAATAAGTTATCATTTCTCCGTAGTATCTTTGTTCATATGATATTATTCCGTATAGCACGCTGAATATTATCATAAGTAATTGTCCTATGGGATTGCCCTTGGCATTAAGTATAAGTGATAAAGTGCCTATAAGCGATGCTGTTATCGACTGCCACTTTGTGCCGGGGGTTATGATCGCAGACACTACTATTACGAATGATGATATTAAGAATAAAGCGATCTCGGTGTTAGAGAAATATCTTATGATTTTTTTCATTATACCTCCTAAAAAAAGGCATTCGCATATGTATCTTCCAAGACCTAACGATACATACCGAATGCCTGATGCATTTTGCTACCCGGTGGCAGCGTGTTATTTTGTATTTATGATTTGCTTTTGGCGGAAACTACCGATGGAACAAGTTCATAAGCTAAAAGTGCAATACATGGGATGACTCCGAAGAATATTGCTTTTTCCATGAATTCAATGCAAGTAAAATATGATATTATTGAGCCTGTTGTAAATACTGCGAGAGTACCGGCATAGAACTTAGACTTATCAAGAGCTTTCTTGTCATGATCGGCTAAGTATTCAGCGATCCCTCCGATCGTCTGCCTGAAATTATTAGTTGAGAAGATCGGCGCGCTGGCATATTCGCAGGCATTTCCGTAAACGACCCACATAAATGACATTGACAGGAAGAACGGATAAAGTGCTATGCAGTGATCTGTTTCAGCCGGCAAAAATCCGGCAATTATAAATGCAGTGATCGAGAGAACTGCGCTTATCAGTCTTGTGTTGACTTTTCCTTTTTTGGTAAGGTAGGTGGCAGAAAAAACAGATGAACCGTATATAATAACACCTATTATTCTGAGCAGGAGCTGTCTGATATCTCTTCCCAGCAGTGCATGAGTCAGATCAAGCAGATTTACGGTCTGTGAAGAACCGAGATTCATTCTGATCATAACAGTATACATTGCGGCAAAACCACCTATGAAAGAAGCAGTGCGATGCAGATATCTTTCGTGATTTTTTTGCATTTGTGTATCCTCCATAAATATGGCAGCTTGTTTTTGTCTATATTTATTATACCAAAGTAAAAATAAAGTGTCAAGAAAATATACGCCAAATAAAAATGAAGGAAAAAAATTTTTTTATGCAAGATTTATACTATTAAGGTGTATTTCATATGAATGCTTCTGAAAATGCCTCTTTTATTGAATTAACACCGATTATTGAAATGCTGTGTTCATTCACATCGATACCTTTGAGAGAGGAATTAGGTATGATACATTTGGTAAATCCAAGTCTTTCGGCTTCGCTGATACGCTGATTGGTTCTTTGAACGCCGCGAAGTTCTCCTGCAAGGCCTATTTCTCCAAACGTTATTATGTCAGGTCTTATTGCTTTATCTGTAAGACTCGAATAGAGTGATAGTGCGATAGGAAGATCAGCAGCAGGTTCATTAATGTTAAATCCGCCGACGACATTCATGTAAACATCAAGTCCGCCGAAATAGAAGCCCAGTCTTTTTTCAAGTACTGCGATAATTATTGCCATTCTGTTGTAATCAAATCCCGTTGCTGTTCTTCTGGGAACATTGAAAGCACTTTTGGTTACAAGAGCCTGTACTTCTGCAAGTATAGGTCTTGAACCTTCGATTATGCAGGCAACAGAGCATCCTGATGCATCTGACGGTCTTCCTGACAGCAGCATTTCAGATGGGTTTCCTACCTGCTGAAGTCCATCTCCGCACATTTCAAAAACGCCTATTTCATTGGTTGAACCGAATCTGTTTTTGATCCCGCGAAGTATTCTGTAAGGAAGGTTTTTCTGACCCTCAAAATACAGTACGGTATCAACTATGTGTTCCATTACCTTCGGACCTGCTATAGCGCCGTCTTTATTAACGTGACCAACGATCAGAGTTGGTATTTCGAGTGATTTTGCCGTTTTCATAAGCATATTTGTGCATTCTCTTACTTGAGTTACAGAACCGCTTGCCGAAGAAAGAGAAGATATGTTCATTGTTTGTATTGAGTCGATTATGACGATCTCGGGCTTTTCCTTGGCTATAACACTGCAAATTGCTTCACAGTCTGTTTCACTTAACAGATACAGGTTTTCATTATCTACACCAAGTCTTTGCGCTCTGAGTTTGATCTGTCTCAGACTTTCTTCTCCCGATACATAAAGCACAGTATGGTCGTCGCCGAGTGTCTGACATATCTGCAAAAGCAGCGTAGATTTTCCAATACCGGGTTCGCCGCCTATCAGTGTAAGACTTCCTTTTACTATGCCGCCTCCAAGAACTCGGTCAAGTTCATTCATTCCCGTTGACCATCGTGTTTCTTCTGTATCAGCATCAATAGCATTTATCTCTTGAATATTTTCGGATACGTCTCTTTCTGATGATGACACAATACTTCCGCTTTTTGGATTTAAGACAGGAAGGCTTTCTTCAAGAGAGTTCCATTCGCCGCAGTCGGGGCATCTGCCGTTCCATTTATTTGTTTCAAAACCGCATTCACGGCATATGTATACTATTTTTGCTTTTGCCATAATTTCATTCCTCAATAAAGCGTATCTGCCGATAATAGACAGATACGCCAAATAGTTACGGTGTTGTTTTCAGATCTGCAAATGGATCTGCAAGTGCATCATTTATCATTCTGCAGAAGTATACTGCATTTATAAATCGGTTTGTGATCTCTTCTTCAAGATCAAAATCTGCATTCTCTATATTTTTGAATGGCATATAACCACCCGCCATAGTTGAATGGCCGCCGCCTGTGCCTATACCGTCAAGGGCATTCTGGGTTATAGTTCCTGCGTCCAGATAGTATATTTCGGATCTTACAGAGAATTTAAGACCATCACCTTTTTTACAATAGGCAATTGCAAATTCGACCTCGGTTAGTTTCAGTATAAAATCGCCAATAGAAGCGATAAGTCCATCGGAAACTTCTTTATTAATATATGAAAAACCGATCCCGTCATAAATCTTGACCGAACTGATAGCTTTTATATAACTATCAAGCTCAGAAAATTCCATTTGCTGGTTCGTCAGTGTTTTCAAAGTTTCCTGATCTGAAAAAGGGAAGAGCTGATAATATATTTTTGCGTCAAGTTCTGTTACGCCTCTGGTGAGATTTTCGGTATCCATTTTTAATCCGTACATAAGACTTGTTGCAATATTTGTAGAAGGAACTATATCATTTTTAAAGAAATAATCTGCGATGATCGTTGCACACGAGCCGCAAATGATTATATCTTTGAACTGACATTCATACGGTACGGTAGTCGGATGATGGTCGATACATCCTGCAACAGTTCCCTTTGTTTCAGTGATATTGGCAATACCGGGCTGAGCATCAACAGTGATCACCATATCGTCCTCAGTCATTTCAGTGAAAATATCAAGGTCAAATATAGTTATTCCAAACTTTTCCAGCATTTTTGTTGTAGATGCTTTTGCTATATTTCCTTTATAGCATATAAGTGCATTTATACCAAAGTTTAATAGAAACTGCTGAAGCCCATATGCGCTGGAGATCGCATCAGGGTCAGGATAATTATGAGTCTGGATAAAAACCCTGTGTCCTTTAAGAACACTCAACAGTTTTTCTGTTTTCTGTGTCATTTGTGCTATATATCCCCTTTGCGTTCATTGGTCAGATCGATTCTTGATTATCACAATTATGTATATTATATTATATCATAAATGTATAAATGTTTCAATCTTCTTTTAATAAAGCAGATCAAATTTGTTAAAATGCACAATCATTTTAACTTGAAATTGTAATTAAAGCCGATAGATAGCTATTTCTTTTTTCTTGTAAAGAACATAATGATACGTCTGAATAATCCCGGACGTTTTTCATTATTATTGTTTTGCTCCACAGGTGTTTCCATAGATTCTTCAACATTATTCAAATTTGTGATTTCAGAAGAAACAGTTTCTTTATTTTCATTTTTCTCGGGCTGAATGATCTTTCCCATAAAAATGTTCTGACTGTTAATTCTGCTGTTATTATGATCCGGATGTACACTATAAGTTCCGTCAGAGCGCTGTATCCTTGCCTTTACATTATCTGACAGTTGTGTTTCAAAATAATCTATTATGCGTTTTTTTATTCTTTCATCCTTTATCGGGGCAGCAGCTTCGATCCTTCGGCAGGTATTTCTTGTCATAAGGTCAGCTGAGGAAATATATACTTTTCTTCTTTCACCGCAGCCAAAAATATAAATTCGGCCATGTTCCAGATATCTGCCAACTATTGAAATGACACGGATATTTTCAGTAAGGTCTTTGATCCCCGAAATAATACAGCAGACCCCTCTTACTATAAGGTCTATTTTGACCCCGGCCTTAGATGCTTCGATAAGCTTATCAATTATAGCTTTATCAGTAAGCCCATTCATTTTTGCGCCAAAGTATGCTTTTTCTCCGTTTAGTGCATGACGGATCTCATTATCCAACATTGTGAGGATACGGTTTCGCAGTATCGTGGGAGCGACAAGAAGGGCAGTGCATTCATTAGTTGTTCTGCCTTGTTCGAGTTCTTCAAACAGCCGTTCGGCATCTTCTGCAATATCCGTATCGGCAGTTATGAGGGAAAAGTCAGTATATTGAAGCGATGTTTTTTCATTATAATTACCGGTCCCTATCTGTGTGATACAGATAGGCTCATTATTTATATTTCGCTTGATAAGGCATAATTTGGAGTGAACTTTGATCCCTTTTATCCCGTATATTACTTTGCAGCCGGAGGATTTTAATTTTTCAGCACATAAAATATTGTGCTGCTCATCAAATCTTGCACGAAGTTCTATGCAGACTGTTACATTTTTTCCGTTTTCTGATGCTTTGCACAATGCTGATATTATTTTTGAATCATCGGCTACGCGATAAACAGTGATCTTGATATCTGTGACTCTCTCATCAACAGCTGCTTCGTCAAGCATTCTGATGAAGGGTGACATAGATTCATATGGATATGATATGATCAGATCATTTTTTATTGCCTGATCAAATACAGGTGTTTTTTCATCGATCATTTCGGGATATACGGGGTTATATGATTCAAAATAGAGGTGTTCCCGAGCTTTGAGCATTTTATGCAGCTTTGATACATATGACATATCAAGCGGTGTTCTTTCAATAAAAACACGATCGCCGGATACCTCTGCTGCTGTGGTAAGAGTATCTCTGAAAAGCTGTGATATTTCACAGCTGAACTGAAGACGCAGAACAGGCATTATCTTACGTTTAGCGAGCACCATAGTCATTGCTTCAAGTCTGTCGGTATCAGTAACAGGTTCATCATCAAGTGTCAGAGCAGCGCTTCTTGTTGCTCTTATCATGACTTTTTCGATTATGTTTTTATTTTCCAATATGCGTGATGACGATGCATATATCAGGTCTTCTTTCAGGATATATTCAGTTTTATCATCCTGAGAGGGGAGTATTATAAGAGCATCAACTGCTGAATTATCGCTGATGACAGCTTCAGAATGAACGTTTGATGTTTCATACCTTACGGCAGTATATATTTTTTTATTTTCCAGGAAAGGAAAAATATCACCATGACTGATATGGTAAACGTTAAGGAATGGTTTTATACTGCTGTCAAAAAGATCATCAGCAAATTCTTTCTGACGTTCGTTTAATCTGTCGTAGCTCAGTCGCCTTATGCCTTTATGCGAAAGTTCATTTTCTATCTTTGCATGAACTTCATCTTTGATCGAGATCAGTTCTCTTACATTTGCATATATTCTTAGCAGTTGTTCGCTGGGTCTTAATAATGTTTTATTATCCGTCTTCGAATCATCATCGAGCATACGCCTGATCAGCGTACCTGTGCGTACCATAAAAAATTCATCAAGGTTGCATGAGAATATAGATTCAAACAAAAAGCGCTCCATCAGCGGAGTGCTTTCATCTATAGCTTCCTCAAGCACACGTTTATTGAATTTCAGCCATGATAATTCACGGTTATCGTAAGCACTAAATATATCGGGCATCTGTGACTGACCTTTCTTTTTTAATACAATATATGTCAAATACTATTATATCATTACCGGGCCAAATTGTCAAATAATATCGAAGAAGCATATTATATAGTCTGAATTTCGTTTCACACTGTCAACACTGTTATAACACCTGAGATACACAAAATTCTTTTATAATTATGAAAACAGTGGAGCTTGCTGAAGCAGGCTGAGAGGGAACTGATATGTTCCGACACTTTTACCTGATGCGGATAATGCCGACGAAGGTAGAAAAATTGTGATCTCAGCGGATAGCCTAAGGACTTTCCGCTTTTTTTGGAGGTATTATATGAAAACAGCACTGACAATTGCAGGAAGCGATTCGAGCGGCGGTGCAGGTATACAGGCTGATATCAAAACAATGACCTGCAACGGAGTATATGCTATGAGTGCTATCACTGCACTGACGGCGCAGAATACGCTTGGTGTTTCGGGAATTATGGAGGTTTCTCCGGAATTTCTCGGTGAACAGATTGATAGAGTATTTGAGGATATTTTTCCTGATGCAGTTAAGATCGGCATGGTATCTTCTGTTGGCATAATAAAAATGATCGCTGATAAGATAAAAGAATACAAAGCTGTAAACATCGTTCTTGACCCGGTCATGGTAGCAACAAGCGGATCTAAGCTGATAAGCGATGATGCCATCGATGCGTTAAAAAAGCATCTTATACCTTTATCAGATATCATTACGCCTAATATTCCCGAAGCTGAAGTTCTTACGGGTATGAAGATATGCTGTGCCGAGGATATGGAAAAAGCAGCTGAAAAGATATATAATATCTATGGCTGTGCAGTTCTTTGCAAAGGCGGACACAGTCTTAACGATGCAAATGACTATCTTTACACAGCTGAAGGCGGAAAATGGTTTTCCGGAGAACGTATAGATAATCCAAACACTCACGGGACAGGATGCACTTTATCAAGCGCTATAGCTTCGAATCTTGCAAAAGGATATAGTATTTCAGATTCTGTCAAGCGTTCAAAGAAGTATATAAGCGGTGCCCTTTCTGCAATGCTTGATCTTGGTAAAGGTTCCGGCCCCATGGCACATGGTTATGCGATCGATAATGAGTTTACAAAGTGATTTTAGCATAAAAATAAGGCTGTACGCATAAACGTACAGCCTTTATCGCTTTTATTATACCCTAATAGATCAACTATAATCAGTCAGCTACATAGGGGAGAAGTGCGAGGTGACGAGCTCTCTTTATAGCAGAGGTAAGCTCTCTCTGATGATATGCGCAGGTACCTGTTACTCTGCGGGGAAGGATCTTGCCCCTTTCAGTAGTGCACTTTCTGAGCTTTGCGATATCCTTGTAGTCTATCTTTTCAGCTCTGTCTACGCAGAACATACAAACCTTCTTGCGGCCTCTCTTCATAGGTCTGGAACCTTTTTCCATGTCTATCCTCCTAACTCAAAAAAATCTGAACTCTTATTTTCAGAAGGGAACTCCGTCATCACTGAATACATCAAAATCCTGGAAATCACCGATATTAACGGGATCATCCTGAGGCTGATTCTGCTGATAATTATTTTGCTGAGGAGCAGGCTGATTATTATAACCGCTGTTCTGATAACCGCCCTGAGGAGCGCCGTAACTCTGCTGGTTGTTATAACTCTGCTGAGCATAACCGCCCTGCTGCTTGGGTTCTCCTGTAAACGATGCTTCGTCTACATAAACCTCAGTGACATAGTGCTTGGTACCGTTCTTATCGTCATAAGTACGAGTGCGAAGGTTTCCGACAATTGCGATCATTCTTCCTTTTCCAAAGAAACGGTTGATAAAATCAGCAGTTTGTCTCCAAGCTACACAGGTAATGAAGTCTGCCTGTCTTTCTTCACCCTGACGCTGAAAACTTCTGTCAACAGCAATAGTGAAAGTCAATACAGATACACCCTGCGGAGTCTGTCTGAGTTCAAGGTCTCTGGTTATACGTCCCATAAGAATAACTTTATTCAGCATGATTCAAGTCCTTTCTGATCTGACAAACCGTTTCTTACTTCTTCATTATGAGGAAGCGGAGAACGCCGTCGGTAATACCGAACACACGCTCAAGCTCAGCAGGGAATTTGCACTCGGAAGTAAATGTCCAGAGTACATAGTTGCCTTCGCTCTCATAGTTGATGTCGTAAGCTAACTTTCTCTTGCCCCAGTCGTTCATTTCAACGTCTGTAGCATTTGCCTTGATAAGAGCGTCAAATTTCTCGGTCAGAGCCTTGACATCTTCTTCGCTCTTGCTGCTGAATACTGCGACAACTTCGTAGTTTTCATTGATCTTTGCCATTGTGTAATGTGCACCTCCTTGTGGATATTAAGCCTGCATTTTATATGCAAGCAAGGATAACCGTGAATTCTCACACGGTACATTTAATTATATCATAAACCGCCTGCACTCGTCAAGAGAATCAGGCGGTCACAAATTGTAAATTTTTTGTTACTTGAGAACGGGATATACTATTGAAAGACCGATCATCAATGCAAGTTGAAGGATCATTGTAATAGCGAAAGCGAGGACAAATGCACCCTTTGAAGTGCCGCCTTTCATACGTATTATTACTTCGGTCTCATTTTCTCCTGCCGTGTTGTTTGCTCTGATGTCTTCTATCTCATTGCGGGCTTTTTTATAGTACCAGTAATTTGCATATACTCCGGCAAATAAATTAACTGCAATTTCTGCAATATAGCAAACTGAAGTGAGTGTTCTGAAGTCAGCTCCATTTAAGTCAAGAGGAGTCGTAAAAAGGATCATCCCGTTTACATCTCCGGATTGTCCGTAATAAATTATCTCCGGAATACTGAGCAGAAGATTTAGTATCATATAAACGATTCCGGCTTTATACATTTTTCTATAGAAAAAGTATAGATTAGGAATGAAGAGTGCACCAACATTCAAGCTAAGTCTCTGACCTGTCTTTGCAAACTTTATAAAGCTTGTTATGATCGACAGTGATCTGTTTCCTATATATGTTATGAAGTCACCGAGCTTTATACCGTTCATGTCTGACTGCGGGGTCAGCTTGATCGTCTGCATGGAAATATTGTTGAATGGGTCACCTTGTGACGGTGTATACGGAGTAAATCCTCCGTTTTGTTTATCGGCATCTGATCCTTCGTCCAGTTCGTTGAAGGGACGGGGTTCCTCTCGGCTGAAATTCAGCGGAAGGCCGCATTCTGCACAGAATTTCTGCCCTGCAGGGTTTTCTTTACCGCATCTGATGCATTTTATCGGCTCGCCCTCAGGCGCAGGTGTATAGGAGATCTGGTTTGATGCCGTCCAGCTTTCCCCGTTTTCATGAAGTACAGTGTTTATACACTCGCCCTTCAGTTCCCAGCATTTTCTATGGTACGGTGTTCCGCAGTCCGGACATACAACTATATCTTGATCATCTTCAAATAGTTCACCGCACACGAAGCATTTTTCACCGGTGTATTTGTTTGCCATAGGACTTATCCTTTCTCTGTATCTGTAAAAAGTTACTATTTGCCTATTTTACTATTATACCACATCTGTTTTGATTTGAAAAGACCTTTTGAAAATATTTTACTGATTTTCATCTTTTACATGGTAAAACTGCGTATATTCGTGTTATTTTCATCTGAAATAACTGTGAAATTTCGGTGAACGCTATTGACAAAGCTATGTTATGGTGATAAAATTATATCAAGATAAAAACGTTGAAGAGAAAATCTGCTTTTCAGTATAAACTTGTAACAGAGAGCATCTTGTCAGCTGAAATTGATGCGTGGTTTTGAATTGCAGGGACCATTCTCCGAGTGTGCCTAATCAGCATCGGCAGAGCGCCGTTATATGCTCAGCACCGTGAAAGCGGTGGTAAAGGTGTGATTTTCACATGAATTCGGGTGGAACCACGGCAAACAGGTAATGTCGTCCCGGACTTGCATTTAATGCTTGTCCGGGATTTTTTGTTAGAAAAATACAGAAAAACAAAGGAGATATATTATGTTAAAATTCAGAAGGGTGCTTGGAACGATCTGCTATATTCTGAGCATAGCGGCAAATGCTGTTTCGGGTTATGTTATTTATCTTGCTGTTACAGGCAAAATAACCTATTATCTCGGAATGCTCATTTTTGTTCCCGTTTTTATTTTAAGCTATTGGTTTGCAACATTCTTTATGCAGCTTACGGAGGGAAGATCTCATGGAAGACGCATAATGCCGAAATGGCTCAGAGGTTTTCTCAACACTATCAGCACACTTTTAAGTCTTGCTTTGGTCGTGTTCTGGGGATACATCTACATAACTCAGCAGATCAATCAGGCTGCAAATGAAGGACTCATTGAGCAGTCAATAAAAATGTTAAATATATTCTGATATACAGAAAGGATTGATAGTATGATCAAGTTAACACTCAAAGACGGCAGCATCCGTGAGATCGAGAATGCAATGCCTGCGTATGAAGTTGTTAAGGGTATAGGTATGGGTCTTTACAAGGCTGCCTGCTGCGTAAAGATAAATGGTGAAGTCAAGGATCTCAGAACTGTAATAGATTCCGACTGTGAATTTGAAGTTCTCACTTTTGACAGCAAGGCAGGTGCAGAGACGTTCAGACATACTGCAACTCACGTTATGGCACAGGCTGTAAAGAATCTCTATCCCGATGCAAAGCTGGGCAGGGGTCCTGCTACCGAAAATGGTTTTTATTATGATTTTGAAGTCGCTAAGCCTTTCTCTCCCGAAGATCTTGTTAAGATCGAAGCAGAGATGAAGCGCCTTGTGAAAGAGGGCCTTGAGCTTGAAAGGTTTGAACTTCCTGTTGATGAGGCTATAAAGCTTATGGAAGAGCGTAATGAGGATTATAAGGTAGAGCTTATCCATAAGCATGATGATCTCGGTGAAAAACTTAGCTTCTATAAGCAGGGCGACTTTATCGACCTTTGTGCAGGTCCTCATATCATGAATATTTCTGTCATCAAGGCTGTTAAGCTGCTTTCGTGCACCGGCGCATACTGGGGAAAAGCCGAGGACGGAAAACAGATGTCAAGAATTTACGGTACTGCTTTTCCTAAAGCAAGTATGCTTGAAGAGCATCTGAAGCAGATGGAAGAAGCTAAGCTGCGTGACCATAATAAGCTCGGCCGTGAGCTTGAGTATTTTACCACGGTGGATTATATTGGTCAGGGTCTTCCTATTCTTCTTCCCAAGGGTGCTAAGGTCATTCAGACTCTCCAGCGCTGGATAGAAGATGAAGAGTATAAGCGCGGTTATCAGCTGACCAAGACCCCATTTATGGCAAAACGTGACCTTTATAAGATATCCGGACACTGGGATCATTACCGTGACGGTATGTTTATTCTCGGCGATCCCGATGATGAAACAAAGGAATGCTATGCTCTGCGTCCTATGACCTGTCCTTTCCAGTATCAGGTATTCCTGAACAGAAAGCGCAGCTACCGTGATCTGCCAATGCGCCTTGGTGAAACGTCAACGCTTTTCCGCAATGAAGACAGCGGTGAGATGCACGGACTTATCCGTGTTCGTCAGTTTACGATATCGGAAGGCCATCTTATTATCAGACCGGAACAGCTTGAAGA
>CADBTD010000179.1 GCA_902797535.1 uncultured Ruminococcus sp.
TGCTTCGAGGATGACGGCAAGGGCGAGCTTTACTATGTCAAATGCGGCAAAGGGCAGGACGCATATTTTCAGTGCGCCGCCGAAGGTCGTATCCTTTGTGTAGACCTTGACGAACCATGCCGTACCGAAGGCGTAGCAGACTATAAGTCCGACAAACAGCGACACAGCCTTCACGGCGGTCTTTTTCCCGAAGAGCTTCACCGCAAAGGCGTATATGGGCGGCATAAGGAGAAATCCCACCATGTAGCCGCCCGTGGGACCCGTTACCGCAGAGATGCCGCTTTTGAACTGGGCGAAGACGGGCACGCCAACAGCGCCGAGGAGTATCCACACGGTTATGGATGCTGCCGCACATTTCGGGCCGAGGAGCAGGACTGCCGCAAACACCGCAAAGGTCTGAAGCGTTATCGGCACCGACAGGGGGACGGATATCCACGAGCACACGGCGAGCAGTGCCGCAAACATGGCTGTGAACGTGAGCTCTTTTACTGTAAAGAGCGTTTTTTTCTTTTCCATAAATACTGACCTCACTTTCGATATATCCAGTATAGCACATATTTCGTTACTTGTCAACCCGCTTTGAAAAGAAGTTGACAAAATCGGGACAAAAAAATCAGCCCCACACGATGCGGGGCGGAAGATGAAATAAAACAAAACTATGTGTAGAACAAAAGAAAGGAGACAACAAAACGGATGTTAGTTTCAAACATTGCTGAATGAGTTACTTAACATCATCTATATTATATACTAATTTGCTCAATAAGTCAAGCAAATAGCCAAGTTTTATTTTTTAACTTAAATATTTCGTCAGACTGCACAAACTCAGGGCGAAATGCTTTGCGAAATTGACATTTTTCGACACAAATAAATTAGCAGTTGATAACATTTTGTACAATACAACTATAAATATCACAGAGGGTTTTGATACATAATCACCAGTGTTCATTTGTGCTTAATAAATAGTTTACGTAAACATGAAACGTTGTTATGCCGCTTTTTCTTGATTTGCGCGTAACAATATGTTATAATTATACCGATACACTACACATTCGTACAAATGACCAAAAGAGGAAAAAGATCTATGAAGCTAAGTCAGGCTGTTTCTCCGAGACTGCCGAAAGCGGTGTGCGTCATACTCGGGGCTGTGCTCTCGGTCGTATGCTGTGCCGCCTCGGGGATGTGCTTTATACTGATATCGGGCGCAGGCGTACCCGTCCCCGTCATGATATTCAGCACTGCGGCGCTGATATTACTGCCCGCATTCATTATAAAGACCTACAGCGTGTTCATCGGGCTGAGAAGCCGTCCCCTGCTAACGGGACTGATGATAACGGGTCTGTTCCTGTCGCTGTACCCCACTGTATGCTATTATATAGGTAAGGACTATGATATAAGTGTTTACAGGTATATGCGCGGCACAGACGCAGACGTGTACTATTTCGGGGGATATGAGGGAGTGACGAGAGATTATCTCGACGGAGCAGACCTCATGGCGCAGATGCAGGCGGCTCCTGCGTCGATAGTGCTGGAGAGCATGAGCGAAGAGAAGCTGAAAAAGCTGACGGCTGAACAGCTGAAAGTCATAAACAGCGAGAACCTGTGGGACTACTTCGGGTTCGGGGAGATACTGGGCAGTGACCCCGATGAGGTGGAAGCCTCGATACGGGCATCACGTTCGATGAGCGCTTATGAGTTCACCTTCGGGTACAGGGACTTAAAGGCGAAGACGACGGGGTATATGCTGGCTCACCCCGAACAGATAAGGCAGGAGCTCTACTCTATAATAAGGACAGGGTCGCACACGGTGGGAGCATCGGTGCTGGCGGCGTTTCTGCTGAGCCAGCTCTTCACGCTGTATGTGACGGGGTATCACTTTGATGTGAACGCCAAAGGGCAGCTGGTGTACATATACGAACCGACACCGCCGGAGGAGCGTTTCAGGGCGCTGAGATTCACGGCTGCGGTCATCAGAGAGATGGCATCCCACTGGTATATAAGGTAAGACAGGCACTTCCGCAGGACAGAGCGGAGGTGCTTGTCATTTAATGACGGAAAATATCATAGCATGGATTTAACATCTATAACAAATAGGAATACCGGAAAGGCAGACTGACCATTTTTTGCTACAAATGTAAGAAAAATACGAGAAATTTATCTTTTTTTGCTTTTGTTACAAATAATCATTGACAGTACGTTAAAATTATGGTAAAATTTACAAAGATACCGATGAGGTATCAAACAAAAAAACGGTTTCACCGTAAAATTTCTGCCGTGCGGCATATGGGTAGGACAATTTTTGTGCATTGCCCGTGCGGCTCATAGCCAGGAGGTTATAGCAATGAAAAAAAGAAGATTCTTAGCAACACTTGTGACAGCAGCAATGTTCGCTACTACTCTCGGAGGATGCGGCAGCACATCTGACAGCGGTTCGGGCGGCTCGGGCGGTTCCGGCGGCTCAGGCGGTTCGGGCGGAAGCTCAGACGGCGTTCAGGAGATCACATGGATGTTCTGGGATGACCTGGAGGCAACAGAAGACCTTATCTCCCTGGGCTACAAGGAGACTATCGAGAGATTCAACAAGGACTATGAGGGTCAGTATCATGTAACTCCCATCACCACCAACCTTGAAGAATACTACAACAAGCTCAATGCTCTCGTTGCAGCAGGTGAGACACCCGACGTATTCATCGTAAGCCCCGGTCCGCAGCTCACAGACTATGTTGAGCCGGGCGTTGCAGCTCCCCTTGACGATTACCTCAACAAGGACGGCTGGAAAGATACATTCACAAGCGACGCTGTATTCACACAGCAGACCTACGACGGCAAGATATATGCAGTTCCGCTGAACACAGCAGCTGCCTGCTGCTTCTACAACACCGAGATGTTCGAGGCTGCAGGTGCCAAGGTCCCCACAAACTGGGACGAGATGATAGAGGCCTGCGACAAGCTGTCGGCAGCAGGATACACCCCCGTTACCATATCCGCAGGTACTGCATGGTGCCTCTCGATGGTAGCAGGATATCTCTGTGAGGCAGAGGGCGTTGACCTCGCTGCTCTCGCTGACGGTTCGGCTTCATGGGAAGACGGCAAGCTCGAAAATGCCTGCAACAAGCTCCTCAAGTTCTCGGAGTACTTCCAGAGAACAGCAGCAGGCGACACCAACGACGTTGCAACAGCTAACTTCTACAACGAGCAGGCTGCAATGCTTATCCAGGGTTCATGGGCTATCGGTCAGATAAACGGTGCTAACCCCGACTTTGCTTCAAAGTGCGGCGTGTTCCAGTTCCCCGGCGTTGACAGGATCATCGCTAAGTCCGACTCGCTCTGCATGAGCTCGACCACCAAGAACCCCGACGGTGCAGCAGCACTCATCAAGTACTTCACCGATGACACTGCTCAGAAGTACACCGCAGAAAAAGGCGGTAAGATACCTGTAACAAAGGTAGAGTATGACGCAGCTTCCGCACCTCCTCAGCTTGCTTACGTTATGGACGTATTCGGCAAAGCTAAGGGTACATTCGGATTCTACAACGAGTCTATGCCCACCACCGAGACAGGTTCTCACTTCGATGACACCATGGTAGCTGTATTCCTCGGCGATATGTCGCCTGCGGATGCCGCCAAGGACATGGAAGAGTATTACAAAGAAAATTGCAGAAAGTGATTTCTCGCTCATTTAAAAAGCGATATAGGGGCGCATACACGCCTCTATATTGTTTTTACCGTATTTACCTGAAAGGAGTTGATCCGGTATGGACAAAATGCTGAGGAACAAAAAGTCTATCGCTTTTTTCATGCTTCCCGCATTCCTTTTGTTCACACTGGTGCTTTTTATACCGATACTCCAGTCGGTGTATTATTCATTTTGTGATTACAAAGGCATAACCGCCCCCGTCTTCATCGGTCTGAAGAACTACAAGACACTGCTCTCCGACAAGACGCTGGGCATAGCTTTGAAGAACTCGATGTTCTTCCTCATCTTCTCCTGTGTGTCTCAGCTCATCGTAGGTCTTATCTACGCCGCACTGCTGACCAACATAGAAAAGGGAAGGAACCTGTTCAAGAACATCATCTATCTCCCCTGCGTACTGTCCTCGGCAGCGCTGGGTCTGCTGTGGATGTTCATTTTCAGCCCCAGCCTCGGAATAAACCAGTTCCTCGAGAGCATGGGCGTGAAAGAGCCGCCTCTGTGGCTCATGGACACCAAGGGCTTCATCATACTCCCCATGTGGATAATCGCTTTCGTTTCACTGTGGCAGTATGTGGGTCAGTCGATGATGCTCTACATGGCGCAGATATCGGGCATAAGCAAATCTCTCATGGAGGCAAGCTACATCGACGGCTGTACCAAGGCAATGACTTTCAGGTACATCACCCTGCCCCTGATAAGGCCGATGGTGGCTACCGCCATGTCGCTCAACGCCATAGGTTCGCTGAAATTCTTCGACCTGATATTCAACATGACCGAGGGCGGACCCAACCACAGGACGGAAGTTCTCGCTACTCACCTGTACCAGCAGGGATTCAAGTACTTCAAGTACGGCTATGCAAGTGCCATAGGCGTTGTTCTGCTGGTGCTTTGTCTGATAGTTACGCTGTTCATCAACAAGGTCGTAAAGACCGAGCAGTACGAGATGTAAGGAGGCATACACAATGAGCAAAAACACAGCTGTGGGACTTGACGCCTCCAAGAAGAAGATCACGCCGATAAAGGTGCTGATATATGTATTCCTGACCATTGTTTCGGTGACATACATAGCCCCTCTCATATGGGTATTCAACGTCTCGTTCAAGACCAACAAAGAGATATTCACTGCGCCTTTCGCACCGCCGAAGGACATCACCTTTGACAACTACTCATTTGCCTGGACTGCGGGTCACTTAGGCACAGCCACACTCAACTCGTTCATCGTGTGCGTCATCACGCTGGCGCTGAGCATCATCATAGGTTCAATGGCGGCATTCGGCATCGCCCGTATGCGCTGGAAGGGCTCAAAGCTCGCACTGACCTATTTCCTCACGGGAATGATGATACCCGTCCACTGCGTGCTGATACCGCTGTTCACGAGGTTCGCAAAGATAGGCTTGTCAAACAAGCTGGCAGGACTGGTGCTCCCCTATCTGACCTTTGCGCTCCCCATAACCATTTTCATCATGGTGGGCTTCTTCGAGAGTATGCCAAACGAGCTCATCGAGTGCGCCTGCATGGAGGGTGCGAACATCTTCCAGATATTCTTCACCATTTGTCTGCCCCTCGGCAAGACAGGCTTATTCGTTACAGGTCTTATGACCTTTGTCGGCAACTGGAACGAGCTCCTGCTCGCTATGGTCTTCATCTCCGACGATGCACAGAAGACCCTCCCCGTTTCGCTGTCGAAGTTCGTGGGTCCCTACAACACCAACTACTCCCAGATGTTCGCCGCGATAATCATTGCGATCATCCCCACTATCATCGTTTACTGCGCTTTCTCCAA
>CADBTD010000180.1 GCA_902797535.1 uncultured Ruminococcus sp.
ACCGAAGTCTGAGCAGCAGGTTGCTCAGAGCCATAATTTTCAACAAATTCCTGAGCATTTTTATCTATATTAGCAAGCAGCCTGTATGCTCTGACTGCTGAGGTCATAGATTCTATATTAGGATTCATTATAGGAAGATCGAGACCTTTTGTCAGCGCCATGGTAAGAAATGTACGGTTTACTATCTCTCTCTGCGGAAGACCAAAACTGATATTTGATACACCAAGAACCGTTCTTACACCGAGCTTTTCCTTGCATATCCTCAGCGCTTCAATAGTCTGTAACGCAGCTTCCTGTTCAGCAGAACAAGTAAGTGTAAGGCAGTCTATACAAATGTCTCTTCTTGGAATACCATATTTATCTGCCCGTTTGCAGATCTTCTCAGCAATTTTTACTCTGCCTTCAACAGTTTTTGGTATGCCATTCTCATCAAGGCACAATCCAACAACAGCTGCGCCATATTTCGCAACAATAGGTAAAATCGTTTCAAGAGATTTTTCTTCGCCATTTACAGAATTTACAATCGGTTTTCCACTGTACACTCTCAAAGCAGCATCAAGAACTTCGGGTATAGAAGAATCGATCTGCAGAGGCGTATCACAAATACCTTGAACAGC
The DNA here is from genome assembly GCA_902797535.1 of uncultured Ruminococcus sp. Lineage (GTDB taxonomy): Bacteria > Bacillota > Clostridia > Oscillospirales > Ruminococcaceae > YE71. The sequence goes on from CADBTD010000180.1 coordinate 618, forward strand.
ACGAACAGCACTGACCATCATTTCCTTCTCATCGATCCCGGGGAGACCTACATTAACGTCGAGTATTTCTGCACCGGCTTCTATCTGTTCAATTGCCTGATTACATATATAATCAAGATCATGTTCCTGAAGAGCCTGTTTAAAGCGTTTTTTACCTGTAGGATTTATCCTCTCTCCGATAATTCTCGGACGATCAATGATCACACTGTTGCTTGCACTGCATATTCTTGATGGGATAATGTTCTCTTTTCTTTGATATTTCTGCCCTTCAAAAGCTTTAACAGTAGCTTTTATATATTCGGGACTTGTTCCGCAGCAGCCTCCGACGATCTTTATGCCCAAAGGTATCATATCTTTTAAAAGCTGTGAAAATTCATCAGGCATTACATTATATTCATTAGTAACGGGATCCGGAAGACCGGCATTTGGCTTTATTATTACAGGCAGATTTGTACAGCTGCAGAGCTTTTCCACTGCGGGATAGAGCTCACGAGGCCCAAGAGAACAATTTATACCTATCGCATCAACTCCCAGACCTTCCAGAGTCATTGCCATTGACTCTATCGAACATCCTGTAAACGTCCTCATGTTTTCTTCAAATGTCATTGTGACCATTACAGGAAGATCGCAATTTTCCTTTGCTGCAAGTACAGCTGATTTTGCTTCAAGAAGATCAGTCATCGTTTCTATAACAACGATGTCTGCTTCTTTTCCGGCAATTATCATTTCTTTAAAGATATCATATGCTTCATCAAAAAGCATGGTGCCGTTAGGCTCGATAAGCTGACCTATAGAACCTATGTCCAGAGCACAATAAGCCTTTCGTGATGCACGGGCTTTGGCACGCCCGGCAATTTTTATTGCTTCGGGAATGACTTCAGCGGGAGTCTTGCCGACAGAAGCAAGTTTATGTCTGTTTGCACCAAAAGTATTGCAATAAAAAATATCCGAACCTGCTTCAATATATTTCAGATTTATATCTTCGATAAGTTCGGGTCGTGTGAAATTTAGCATTTCGGAATTTTCGCCTGCATCCAGGCCCGCAGCCTGAAGCATAGTTCCCATTGCGCCGTCTAAAATTATAAACTCCTTCTCTTTTAGAAGATTATTAAAGTCCACAATGTACACCCCTTTTTCTGAATTGACATTCTCCTGAAAGATTGCAGACCGAACAGCCCCTTCGTCCTTTATCAATAGGCATATCGGAAAGACCGATAACAGCAGTGACAGATTTGCTCGGAATAAGCATCATAGAACTATTGCACGTTATGCCTGTTCGTTTAGAAGCGTTAAGTACTTCAAGTATATGAGGCTGAACATCCAAAGGAAGATCTCCATAACCCGGAGAAAATCTCCATGTAAAAAACTTGGTCGATAATCTTGCAGCCAGTTCATTCTCTATTTCATTGCAAACAGCTTCGACAGCTGCACTTGCAAGACAATCTGTCATAAATCCCTGTGCGATATCTTCATGCTCTTTAGCCCTGATAAGCTCATCAGCTTTTGATGAAACGGTAGCGCACATCAAAACAACACTATCGCAATCCTTAAGATGTTTCTTTATATCTTTACCTGTTAATATAAGTCTTGTACCATTAAGTTTAATACCTTTTTCGGTTTCTTCAATACTGAAAACACGATAGATATATGATGGTTTCAGACTGTTTTCAAGCAATAATGCAATTTCTTTTATCTGTTCAAGCTGATGATCATCCGGAGCAGAACGGTATCCCATATATCTGACCGCTTCATCTATATTTATCTTAAATTGTATATTCGGCATACTTATCGCCTCCGCTTTGAAGAACAATTAACTAATGATAAATACAGTATAACATATTTATGCAAATTAAATACACAAATACCTACAAAGATAGTATGAATATTATATTAACTTTATCTCTATCTTATTCCAGTCTTCGGGAACAAGCACGATTTTATCACTATCAAGTGATTTTCGGACATCTATAAACCTCTGATTTGAACTTCCTCTGAATTCAAGTTCAAGGCTTCTTTTTTCAAGAATAAAAGGTCCGTCAACAAGATAATCAAGCTGACCGAGAAGCGAAAGATATCCGTTGTCATCATTGCTGTGACTTAATAGATATTCAAATTCAAAACCGGTATATGACATAATATTTATATCTTTTTTCCATGAGCGAAGCATAGCAGCAAGTTCACTGAGTGCTTTCGCCTGACAAAACGGCTCACCGCCCGAAAAAGTAACACCATCAAGCATATGGTCTGCTGTTATCTTTTCGAAGACCTTTTCCACAGACATCATATCTTTGACTCCGAAATCCCAGGTCTGAGGATTATGACATCCATTACAGTGATGCGGACACCCCTGAACAAAAACAGCATATCTCACTCCGGGACCATCAACTATCGAATCAGCAACAAGCCCCGCAATATTGAGCATCATAAATAGTCACCTCTTGATCACTTAGAAATAATGCCAAAATATAAAAGAACAAGTACACCCAATACTATTCTATACCAGCCGAAAACTGTAAAATCATGCTTTTTTATATAATTCATCAGGAACTTTATAACAAATACAGATACAGCAAAAGCAACAGCCATTCCAAGAATAAGCATGAATGCTTCACTTCCGCTCATCGTTCCATTGTGAGCAAAGAATTTAACCAATTTGAGTAAACTTGCTCCGAACATAGCAGGTATAGCAAGATAGAATGTAAATTCGGCAGCAACAGTCCTACTGACACCGATAAGAAGTGCACCTACTATAGTCGCACCCGACCTGGAGGTTCCCGGAAAAACAGCAGCTATCAGCTGGAATGCGCCTATCATAAATGCTACACAATAAGGCATTTTTTCAATAGAGTCAAATACAGGTTTTTTGTTTTTATTATGCTTTTCAGCGACAATGAATATTATACCGAAAAGGATAAGCATTACAGCAATTGTCTGCCAGTTATAGAAAAGCCTGTCAAACAGATCTTCGAACATAACGCCGATAACACCGGCAGGAATACAAGCAACAAGTACCTTGAACCACATTTTGAAAATATCGGTTTTAACATATGCGCCTGCGCCTTCTTTTGAAAGAGGGAACTTATTATTTTTCTTTCCGAAGGGCCAGAGGTTTTTCCAATATAAAACAACTACAGCCATTATAGCTCCAAGCTGGATCACTACATCAAACATACTCTGAAATGACTCTGAACATTTCAGTTTGAGAAATTCATTTGCAAGGATCAGATGTCCCGTACTGCTGACAGGCAGCCATTCGGTAACACCTTCAATAATACCAAGAATTATTACTTTTATCAGTTCTATCATAATACTCTCCTAATCTTTGTTCTCTTAACAAACAATATTCTATCAAATAAATAAGAATTACTCTATAAAATCTCCACCGTAAGGTGTAAACATAAACTCCTTGATATCATTACCGATAGATATGGCAAAACATAATTTAATATACATGGCATCAGGTGAAGCCATTGGAAGCATATTTACTCCGAGAGACTTGTAATTCTTTACGGTTTCATAATCAGAATCCCTGCCTCCGGTCCCGACTGTAAAAACCGGTATGTCAAGCATTTTTGCATGATATACAAAATCTTTGAAACGTTTATCGGAACATAAAGTGCCGGAATGATAACACTCAATAAGTACTCCCGAAACATTATGATCAAGTTCGGGATAAAACATTGAAGGCATCGCTTTGAGATATACAGCTCTGCCGATGGATGGACTTATATCCTTTGCCTTTATAGGAGAATACGGCGGAGAGAAAACTTGCCCGATTGACGAAAGCATATCACAATACGGCGACTGTCTCATTAGCCTTACAGAAGGATGCACTGATGCACGGCCGTCTGAATACCATATAGTGTAAACTCCCCTGTTTTGTCTATCCTTGCAGAGTTCTACCGCTTTATCAAAATTCTGTTTCCCGTTTGCTCTTTTATCATCAAGCGGAAAACCCGAAGAAACAAAAAATATAGGTATATCGGCATCTGAAAAAATATACCCGATGTACGCAGAAGAATATACAAGTGAATCAGTTCCATGAGTAATAATAACAGCATCAGAATCAACTGCTGCTTCTTCAACACACTCTGACAGTTTCTTTAAATGTTCAAAATCAGCATCTTCACTTAAAATAAAATAGGGTTCATACACTTTGAAAGTAATATCTTCATATGATCCTTTTAAAAGTTCATATGGAGCCTTATCAAGTAATATCGTATCATTATCAGTCTTACTTGCGATTGTCCCACCGGTAAAAATAACAGATATAATCAATATATATGCCCCCATTATCATTTCTAACTGAACTATTATACCACATATAGCGCTCCATTTCAAGATAAATAAAAAAAATTAATCGTCCCTATTGCAATTTTTCAAAAAACAATGTATAATAGTAATAGAAGAAAAGAGAGAAGGTGCAATGCATGGAACAAAGAAAGAAAAAAAGAAGGCGTGGACTTAGAATAGATATTATAATCATTTTCTCTTTGATCATTATGTTTATTACATTCTTTGCATATATGCTTAGCACATCCCTTGAAGATGTACTTGAAAAAGAACGGGGTGAAAATGTTATCATAACACACAGTCAAGGTGAAAAGAATCATTCGCAAAGCGAAACCGATATAAGCGAAAGTTCAGATGGCTGATAAATAATATAAGTTAATTATCGAAAACAATATTTATTCACAGCTGCAAAAAAGATAAATGCAGCTGTTTTTTTGTGATTTTATACTATAAAGTCATTTTGCTTGTCAAGCCTCATAAACACTCATATTCCATTTTGGAATATGGTATATAAAATCAAGCATAATTTCTTGACAGGCGTGATTGCTATCATTTGCTGTAAATATTATACTGTTGAATTTCAAATGTTAAGTGCGTTTTTTTGTACTTGTTTTCTATGCGTTCAGGCTCAAAACTCAAAATCATATGCAGCAGCGCATCCGCAATGGTGTAAAGTAATGTTACTTTCAAAGTGATAATGCATCGCTTGATTTTTTAATTACAGAATTAGAACTTATTATTCTCGAATACATCAAATAATCAGTTGTGCAATTTGTATATTTTTGTGGATTCTAATTGGTCATTATTCTGCTTGACTTTAACACAAAAATACTATATACTTGTTAACGGTGGCTGTTCAACCACAATATATTGTGGTTGAATCGTCAATTTTTATTATGATGTTGAAAAATATGCACTGTATATGGTGTAACACAAGCAAAACGGAGGTTAACGGTCATGATCATCAAAATTCAAAAGCGTGACGGAAGACTAGTCACCTTTAATATTGAAAAGATCGCAAATGCTATTTTCAAAGCTGCACAGTCTGTAGGCGGAGAAAACTATGATGAGGCTCTTCAGATAGCCGGCAAGGTCGGAGATCTGCTCATGGAAAAAAAGCTTTCTAATCCTACAGTTGAAGAGATCCAGGACTGTGTTGAAAAGGTTCTTATTGAAGAGGGTCATGCTCTCACCGCTAAATCTTATATATTATATCGTGCTGAAAGAACAAAAGCAAGAGAAATGAACACCCGCCTTATGAAGGTATATGAGGACCTTACGTTCAAGTCTGCCAAAGATAATGATCTCAAGCGTGAAAATGCTAATATAGACGGCGATACCGCTATGGGCACCATGCTCAAGTACGGTTCTGTTGGTGCTAAAGAGTTCTATGAGATGTATGTACTTGATCCTAAACACGCTGCAGCACACGCAGATGGATTTATACATATACATGATCTTGACTTTTATACACTTACCACTACCTGTACACAGATCGACCTTACCAAACTCTTTAATAAAGGATTCTCTACAGGACATGGTTTCTTAAGAACACCTAACGATATCTCAAGCTATGCCGCACTTGCCTGCATAGCAATACAGTCAAATCAGAATGATCAGCATGGCGGTCAGTCTATCCCTAAATTTGATTATGATATGGCTATGGGTGTAAAGAAAACATTTGCACACAGATACAGAGATAACATCCATCGTGCACTTGCACTGATGGCTAATCTGTCAGATTCTTATGAAATAGTATGCAAGATCATGGATAAGATCCAGAAGGAAAATGGTGTAGGACCCACACTTGCAAATGATAATGGTTATCAGAAAGCAGAACATGAATATCTGCTTGCATTTACTGATGAAGATACTGCTACTAAAATGCAGCAGTTTGCATATAAAACGTCTGTAAAAGAAACTGACAGAGCTACATATCAGGCAATGGAAGCTCTTGTTCATAACCTTAATACCATGAATTCCCGTGCAGGTGCTCAGACACCGTTCTCATCAATAAATTATGGTACCGATACCTCGATCGAAGGAAGAATGGTTATAAAGAACGTTCTGCTCGCAACAGAAGCAGGTCTTGGAAACGGTGAAACTCCTATCTTCCCTATTCATATCTTTAAGGTTAAGGATGGAATCAATTTCAATGCTACTGATCCCAATTACGACCTTTTCAGACTTGCATGCCGTGTTTCTGCCAAGAGACTCTTTCCTAACTTCTCATTTATTGATGCTCCTTTCAATCTTCAGTATTATAAAGAAGGAAATCCTGATACCGAGATCGCATACATGGGATGCCGTACACGAGTTATAGGAAATGTATATGATCCTTCGAGAGAAATAGTAACAGGAAGAGGAAATCTTTCTTTCACAACGATCAATCTTCCAAGACTCGGTATAATTGCAGATCATAATATAGGTGCTTTCTTTGACAGTCTTGATGAATATATGGATCTTTGTATAGATCAGCTCCTTCATCGTTTTAAGATACAGTCAGCTAAAAAAGTCAAGAACTATCCTTTCCTGATGGGACAGGGTATCTGGATAGACAGCGAAAAGCTGAGCATAGATGATACTGTTGGTGAAGTACTTAAGCATGGCACGCTTTCTGTAGGCTTTATCGGCCTTGCTGAATGCCTTGTTGCTCTTACAGGTAAGCACCATGGTGAAGATGAAGATTCAAGAAAGCTCGGTTTAGAGATAATCAAGCATATGAGAGACCGCATGGATGAAGAATCAAAGAGACGTGGTCTTAACTTCTCTCTTCTTGCAACACCTGCCGAGGGTCTTTCCGGCAGATTTATAAAGCTTGATAAAGCTAAATACGGTGAAATAAAGGGCGTAACTGACAGAGATTATTATACAAACTCGTTCCATGTTCCTGTATACTATCCTATCAATGCATATAAAAAGATCGAGATAGAAGCTCCTTATCATGCTCTTACCAATGCTGGTCATATAAGCTATATTGAGCTTGATGGCGATCCGCTGAACAATCTCCCTGCTTTTGAAAAGATAATCCGCTATATGAAAGAACAGGGTATCGGATACGGTTCTGTAAACCATCCGGTTGACCGTGATCCTGTTTGCGGATATACAGGTATAATAGGCGATAAATGCCCTAAATGCGGTCGCTCAGAAGCAGAACACACTCATATAGCCCGCGAAAGAATGAAACGTATTATCTGCTGTGAATGATCAATTAAATAGTGAG
>CADBTD010000181.1 GCA_902797535.1 uncultured Ruminococcus sp.
TAATGATCCTGTTCTGCTTCTGCTGTGCATATCTGGGAGCAGGCAGGATAAAGAAGATATCCGTAACAGAGCTTATGACCGAATAAAGACGGGAGGACTTTTACCATGAAAAGGATAACAGCGGCGGCAGCGGCTATAATAATGATCGCATCGGCGGCTACGTCAGCGGCATGGGGCGAGGAAAGCAGGCCTGAGTCCGCACAGACTGCGGTACAAGCCGACACCGTTTAGGCAATAGGTTCGGTGAGCAAGATGTTCTGCACGACTGCGGCGCTGCAGCTTCAGGAAAGGGGACTGCTTGACATCGACGCGCCCGTGACCGAATATATCCCCGAATTTACCATGCGTGACGAAAGATATAAGGACATCACCGTAAGAATGCTGATGAACCATACGTCGGGGCTTATGGGAATGATGTATGATGACATGATGCTGTATGATGACGTAGACGGCGGCTATCACGACAGGTTCCTTGAAAATCTGAAAAATACACGGCTGAAGGCAGACCCCGGAACTGTGGAAAACTACTGCAACGACGGCTTTACCCTGCTTGAGATAGTGGTCGAGCGTGTCAGCGGCGAGAGCTTCACGGACTATGTGCAGGAACACATCTCGGCACCCCTGGGTCTTGAAAAGACAGGCACCTGCTCAAAGATGTACGGCAGCGAGAACACCGCAGATATCTTTTTCGGAGGCGTGCCCCATCAGACCGACTACTGCATGGCATACGGCTCGGGCGGGATAATGTCTGTCGCACCCGAACTGAGCAGGTTCGGCACGGCGTTTTTCACTGACAATGATACACTGCTTTCACAGCAGTCAAAGGACGAGATGCAAAGGTGCAATGCCCGTGACAAATACGAGCCCCCGTTCGGTCTCGGGTGGGATATGGTGGATCTCAGCACAAACTTTAAAACAAGCAGGGACGTTCAGCTGATGTTCAAGGGCGGTTCGCTTTTTCATCAGTATGCGGGACTTATGGTAGCTCCCGATGAAAAGATAAGCGTTTCGGTGACGATGACCGGCGGCAGCGGAGCAGAAGATGTTGTCGTGCTGACCGAATCGCTGATGAAGTACGCTCTTGAGGAAAACGGCATAGAGGTGACCTTTGACGAGCCGAAAAAAATGGAAATCCTTGACACCGTTGATGAAAAATACCTGAAAATGGCTGACATCTATGCAAGGGCAGACGGCATTTACAAGGTGGATTTCCCCGACGGCAGGTACATGGAGATAACCGAGCTGACGGCGGTAAGTCCGATGCCCGAAAGATATATGTACACGGCAGATGACAATTTCGTGCTGGTCAACGGCGACCCCGCCTCGGGAAATGCCGTTCAGTCTGAGAAAAACCGTCTGCTGACCTTTGCCGAAAGAGACGGGAACACATATATATTATGTGACGAAAATGTTTATGCCGACAGCTTCGGACGGTATGTAAGCAGCGAATACTTTCTTCAGAGAGTCGGAGAATACGATGCGGGCAGGGAAATACAGCAGGCATGGCAGGCAAGAAACGGCAAAAAATACTACATCACAAGTCTGAAGTACTCAAATGCAATTTACGTTGCTTCGCCCGCCGCCGTGCTGAATATCCCCGATGGTGTCAGCGGCTGTGCAAAGCTCATGGGCTTAAACAAATCCGTGCGCTTTACAGACGAAAACAGAGCCGAGGGCTTTGTAAAGATGCCCGGCTCAGGAGCGCGCGATCTTGTTGACATTGAGGTATTCACCGAGGACGGCTGCGAATATCTGCGCACGGATTCGGCAGCGATGGCAAGCGAGGAGTCATTCCCGGGATTGACTGAGGATATTCGTGAAATAGCACTTGAAACAGGGCGTGCAAAGTGGTATAATATAGATGAGATGGGCCTGAAGTCCGTTACCCTTGATATCCCCGAAAAGGCGGCAGTCTATGTTTACGACAGGTTTGACCATGTTGTATATTCAAGCTATATGAAAGACTATGGCAGCAGCATTACGCTTCCCGAAAGCGGAAAGATAGTATTTGCAGGCGAAAGCGGCGAAAAGGTGGGTATCTCCTGAAAGAAGTGATCAAATGGATTACAAGTGTCTGATGATAGACGATGATGAGATAATCGCCGAAAACACGGCGGAGTATTTCAATGCCTTCGATATAAAAACGGCGTATGTCACAAGTTTTGAGGATGCGGTGTGCTTTCTTGCAGAGAACACCGTTTCTCTGCTGCTTTTAGACATAAACCTCGGTGACAGGTCGGGCTTTGAACTGTGTAAAAGGATCAGGAACGAATATGATATGCCTATCCTTTTCATAAGCGCCCGCACAAGCGACGATGATGTTCTCATGGCGCTGAATATCGGCGGTGATGACTATATCAAAAAGCCGTTCAAGATGAACATACTCCTTGCAAAGGTACGGGCGATACTCAACAGGTACGAAAACACACAGTCTGCCGAAAAGACAGCGGCTGTGCAGACCGACAGCAGGAATATACGGATATGCGGGGATCTTTTTCTTGACACAGAGTCGCACTGTCTGCGCAGAAATGACAGTCAGGTGACCCTTAAAGCGCTGGAATACAAGATGCTGCACTATTTTCTTACCCACAGGGGAAAGGTCATCACAAAGGACGAATTCCTGCAGAATGTGTGGGAGGACGAGTATGTGGGCGAGGGCACTGTGGCGGTGCATATACGTCATCTGCGTGAAAAGATCGAGTCCGACCCCAACCAGCCCGAGATCATAAAGACCGTGTGGGGCGTGGGGTACATCATGGGAGAAGCGACATGAGATACGTCAGGACGCTTATACTGCTTTCGGCGGCTGTTGCCTGCTGTATAGGCATTTTTTTCATCACGGGCAGACAGAGATACGAGCCTGATATACTGTTTCAGAATGATATCACCGAAACGGTCAGGGAAAACATGGGCGAGCTGTCGGTGCTTGAAAAGAAGTTTCCCGACACGGAGATATACGTCTTTGACACCGAGGGTCACTGCATTTATCCCGAAAATGACGGCATGACCCTTGTAAAGGCAAGAAAAAGCGGCAGCCTGTGCATGGCGGTCACCGATGGCAGCAGGTTCATCGCAACGGCGGCGATACCCGACCCTGTGATCTCAGAATACGGCATGGCGTTCGACAGGCTTACACTGAGTGCGGTGATACTGTTTCTTGTATTGACAGCGGCGGCGGTGTCATTCTATCTGTATGTCAGAAGGAATATCCTGAAGCCTTTCCGCAGGATGAAGGAATTTGCGGGCAGGATAGCTGCGGGCGACCTTGACAGCCCCCTTGAAATGGAGCGCAGCAATATGTTCGGGATTTTTACCGAGAGCTTTGACATAATGCGTGAGGAGCTGAAAGCATCAAAAGCGAGGGAGACCGAGCTGAAACGCAAGGAAAAGGAGCTTGCGGCAGAGCTGAGCCACGACCTGAAAACGCCCATTACAGGCATAAACACCATATGCGACGTGCTCAGCGTGAAGGTAAGCGACGAATACATCCTCGGAAAAGTCGGCGGCATACAGAAGAAAACACAGCAGATGGAAGACCTGGTGAGCGACCTGCTGACTGCGGCGCTCGACGACCTGGGTGAAATGACCGTGAACTGTACAGACGAAAGCTCGGCGGTGCTGTATGATATAATCAGGGCGGCTGACACACGATCGCTGACTAAAACGGGCACCGTCCCCGAATGCATGATACGCATCGACACAAAGCGCATGGCGCAGGTGATAGGCAACATCATCTCAAATTCCTACAAATACGCCGACACTCCCATAGACGTTGAGTGTGTACGGGCAGGGGACTATCTCAGGCTGTCGCTTACCGATCACGGAATGGGCGTTCCCGCGGAAGAACTTGACCTTATCATGAACAAATTCTACCGCGGCAGGAATGCAAAGGATTCGGGAACAGAGGGCAGCGGTCTGGGGCTGTATATAGCGTCGGCACTCATGGCGAAAATGAACGGCGAGCTTATCTGCTCGAGCAGGGGAGAGGGCCTTACGGTCACGCTGATGATACTGCTGTCTTAGACGGACTGCCGCAAAAGATCATACGAAAAAAGGACAGATGCCTCATTGTAAAATGAAGTATCTGTCCTTTGGTTTTATTGGTACGGGGTATCACACGTTTTCAAATTCAATTCTTCTTTCCATGCTTACCTTGCCGTTCTTTTCAAACCAACTGTGTATCAGACGGCCCTGATCGTCGTACTCAAAGAAGGTCGAAGACACGTTTTTTTCCTTTTCGTAATAATCTATCTTAGTTACGTTCTTGTCTTCGTTATACTCATATTTTTCCCCTTCCTGGTTTGACAGGCTGGTCTTGGGGCGGTATATCTCTGTCAGATCACCGTCTGCATCATACCTGAAATAAGTGCCCGTAGCCTCATCAGTTTCTCCGTTATAGGTGTAACGTGTATAGCTGCCGTCATCGCTGTACTCGAATTTGTAGTAGAAATTCAGTTTTTCATTATTGCCGTATTCTGCTTCATTTGTTAGTCTGCCGTTCTCATCATACTCATATTTCGTATCGCAGGACAGTATTCCCGAAGGCTGGTAGGTATCGGTTTTCTTTACAAGGCCGAACTCGCCGTATTCATATACGCTGAGGGTATCGGGCTTGTCGGTATATTCATCATGGTAGAATTCCTCGATGAGCCTTCCTTCGTCATCATATTTATAGGTTTTGTAACTGTGATATTCTTCGGATTTATAACCTACTTCCAAAACTGCTTTGCCTTCGGCATCATAATAGGTCTTTGCGCTCAGATGATCGTCTCCGCTTTCTTTAAGCTTGCGGTATTCGGTGCCTATGTATCCGCCTTCAATACTTACTTCGATACCTGCGTCGGTCATGATACCCTCCGACGGCTGTTCGGCAGCAGAATCATCCGCAGACGGCTGCTGCACGGTGCTTTCATCTGCTGCCTCGGATGATGCTTCCGCCTCGGATGAAGCTGTCTCTTCGTATGACGCGGCAGCCTCGCTGCTGCTTGCTGTGTCAGGCTCACTCTTGCTGCCGCTTTCTCCGCAGCCCGCTAAGGCAAGTACTGCACCAAAGCACAGCACGGCTAATGTTTTTCTTGTGTTCATGATACTGATTCTTCCTTTCTTTTTCTTTTGGAAACAGTCTGCGGCAGTGTTTTCTGCCGTGTGATCATGCAGCTGTACCCCTTATTGAAGCTGATGTACGTGACTCTCCCTGACTGCCCTGTACATCCGCTTTATTTAACCGACCGATAGTCGATTTATATAAAAGTTTATCACATTCCATCATATTTGTCAAGTGCAAAACCGACTGACGGTCTATTTTTATCATTCTGCTGAGTAACATCAGGCCGCAGGCTCACTTTTTTGTAGAAAAAGCAAAAGATTTTTCGGTACATCAGTGCAGGCTGTGCAGATCATTCCGCGTATTTTACTCGGCGGCGAGCTGCTCTGTTTGTTTTACAAGTTCTTTATTCTTTTCGAGAGGACGTTTTAATGCCTTCACGTCGGCTATACTGTTCTCAGGGCTTCATTTATTCCATATTTCCTGCAAATATCCTCTCCACCACGATCTGCGTCATCTCCTGCGCCGATTCGGCATAACCGCCTTTTGCCCACTTCATGAAGATGCCGAAAAGCCCATAGGCAAGGTAGTAGCTTTCGTAGGTGTCCGAGGTCTGCCCGGTGTCGCTGTCGGTCATGATGACCTCA
>CADBTD010000182.1 GCA_902797535.1 uncultured Ruminococcus sp.
CAAGGTCCATGCCAAGCGTCATGCCGCCCGAAAGCACGCTTGAAAAAATATCTCCCGTACTGTGAAAGCTGCCGTCGATATTCTCACTAAGTGCCTGAGCAAATTCTCCGGTAACACGATTATACGCCATAGCTCCATTGTGTACCTTATCGGGCGAAGCGCCAGTCATTACTGCAGTGACGCATCCCAGGCCGGTGAGCTTCATGAGCATTTGCTTTATTTCATATTCGTCAAGGTCATTTTTATAATTCTCGCCAAGAAGAAGTGCAGCTTCTGTCGCATTAGGAAGAATAACGTCCGCCTCAGCACAAAGACCCTTCATAGATTCTACAAATTTATTGTTAAAACCTGCATACATCCTTCCGCCGTCACCCATAACAGGATCTACGACAACAAGTGTTTCCGCAGTACGAAAGCGCTTTATGAACTGCTTTATCATATTCACCTGTTCACACGAACCGATATATCCGGTGTATATAGTATCAAACTTCAATCCGAGTTTTTCCCAGTGAGCAGCTATCTGAGGAATATCATCTGAAAGGTCACGGAACGTATAACCCGAAAAACCGCTGCCGGTATGTGTTGACAGAACAGCAGTAGGTATTACAGCTGTTTCAACACCCATAGCCGAAATAACAGGCAGAGCTGCTGTCAGCGAACATTTTCCAAAGCATGAGATATCCTGGATAGTCAGTAATCTTTTCATTTTCGTCCTGCTCCTTGATTAATTGATACTGCAATATTATATCACAGCGGTTTATAAATGTCAATGCAGGATATGTTAAACTTTTCACCGAAAGAAAAAAGCCCTACGCTTTTTTCTCTGCGCAGAGCCTTTTCATTATTCTCCCCTAAAATGTAGAAAGCTTATATCAATCGGTCAGAAATGTCTTTGAACCGGATGTGTTTGAGATCGGTGCTGCAGGGCGGGGCGGAACGGGTCTCTTGGGATCATCCTTGAGTATACCCTGTATTCCTGCTGCAAGACCTGCTATACCCTGGATCTCGCTGGGTATGATTATCTTTGTAGCCTGACCGTCAGCAGCCTTAGCGAATGCTTCAAGGCTCTTGAGCTGTATAACAGCTCCGTTAGGATTAGCGCTGTTCAGCTTTACGATACTTTCAGCGGTAGCATTCTGTACCATCTGGATAGCCTGAGCTTCACCTTCTGCCTCAAGTATCTTCTGCTGCTTCAGAGCATCAGCCTGGAGGATCTTTGCTTCTCTGTCAGCCTGTGCACGGAGTATCTTAGACTCCTTTTCACCTTCTGCGATAAGCACCTGAGCCTTCTTTTCAGCCTCAGCCTGAATTACCTTTTCACGTCTTTCACGGTCTGCCTTCATCTGCTTCTCCATAGAATCCTGGATCTCGGGAGGAGGAATGATGCTTTTGAGCTCAACTCTGATGACCTTTATGCCCCAACGGTCAGTAGCTTCATCAAGAACTCTGGTTATGTTGGTATTGATAAGGTCACGGCTTGTAAGAGTAGCTTCAAGATCGAGGTCACCGACTATGTTACGAAGAGTGGTAGCGGTAAGATTCTCGATAGCCTTGATAGGTCTTTCAACGCCGTATGTGAACTGCATAGCGTTAGTTATCATAAAGAATATAACAGTATCGATCTTCATGGTAACGTTATCCTTAGTGATAACGTCCTGAGGCGGGAAATCGATGACCTGTTCCTTCATGTTTACCTTCTTTGCGATCGAGTCGATGAAAGGCACCTTTACATGAAGACCTGTGCCCCATGAAGAATAATAAGCACCAAGACGTTCAACCACCCATACATATGACTGGGGAACTATCTTGATATTTGCGACAATTATAAGAATTATTATTGCCACGATGATCAGTAATGGAACCATATATTTTCCTCCTTATTTAGATCGGACTTACCCCTGTCCGATAATTTTTCACCTTGCAACTATCAGCTTAGAGCCGTCGATCTTTCTCACGGTCACTACAGTGCCTTCGGAGATATTGCCTCCGTCAGCAGAACGAGCAGACCAATATGAGCCGTCGAGCTTTACTCTGCCGAGTCCGGTTTCGTTGTTGATGTCCTCGATGACTACCGCTGTTTTGCCGATGTCATACTCTTCGGTAGGATCCGGCACTTTCTTTTGTCTAATCTTTCTTACCAGAGGTCTTGTGACGATCAGCAGCACAGCACTTCCGACAATAAAGATCATCAGCTGCCATACAAAGTCTAAGCCGCACATAGCTGCGATCAGTGAACCGATCGAAGCGATCGCAAACCACACCGATACAAGTGCATGAAGTGTAGCCGCCTCTGCTATGAAGAAAGCTATCATTGCCAGCAGCCAACCGCATATATATGGATCGGAGAAAATGGATTCGAGGATCTCTTTCATGCAAAACAACTCCTTTCATTCGTTATGCATTCATAAAATATGCCTGTCTTCTTATGTATATATCATTCAATATCTTCTAAAAGAAATACAAGCATTTTGAACTGCTTCAGCGGAAGTGTCATCCAACTTCCTTACAATGAATTATATCATTAAAACCTCAAAAAATCAAGCTTTTCATGCAATCTGTAATCCAACTGTAAATTGTGATGTAAACAATAACTTATGAAACGGAAGCATTTAACCGCTGACAGAGAACCGATTAACCTGTGAAGCGGTTTTCATTACCCTGAGAAACGTAAACCGTTACCTTATAAGGCGTTCGTCAACCATACAAAAATGACAATTATCACTTGACATCAAAAAGCATTATATAGTATAATACACTTGTAGAAAAAAGCACGGACAAAGAAATAACGTGCAGAAAAGGAAAGCATAACCGTTTACAGAAAAGGTAAACATAAAAAAGGAAGGCAGGTATTCATATGGGAGCATTCTTCACTATATTATTTAAATTGTTCGGGTTTCAGATGCACCTTGTCGGACTCATTATCGCTGCGGTATTCTGGGCTGCAATGGGATTTGGCGCTGTATATTTCGCAAAAAAACACGGCAAAAACCCGGTACTGTTCTTCTGCCTTGTATTCTTCCTGAGATTAATAGGCGTTATAGTATGTGCGATAATCATCGGCACAGATCAGGAACAGGATAGAAGAAACGGCGGCGCACAGCAGCATGATTCACCCGATCCGTTTGACAGTGTTTACAGAAACAATTCCGGAAACAGCGGGAATTACTATCAGACCAATAACCCTTATACCAATCCCAACAGACAGCAGGTTGGCGGCACAACACGTTTTGGCGGCAGCTACAGCGGCTACGGGAATGAAAAAGTTCAGCCCAGCTTCATCTGCCCTTCATGCGGCAATGTTCAGGAAGCAGGAGGCTTCTGCATGGTGTGCGGAACTCAGCTGAAAAAAGACTAAACCAAATCAAACGGCTGTACGGAAAACATTTTCCGTACAGCCGTTTTTTATTTGCATCATTTGATCATATCATGCGCTGAACGACCCGGCTGTGCTGACTATGGGTGCTAATTTACTCAGGTCAACATAGCTGACCTTTTTATTGTAAGTCTCTATCATTGCCTTAGCATCAGCCGATCTTTTTTCTTCCGGCATACTCACAACTTTCTTGTACAGCATACCCATCATTGTTTTATGAACAAAACTCATACGGGAATAATCGACACCGCCTCTGAGATGAAAGATATGTGCTCTCTTAAAAATATTTTCGGGAAGCTGTCTTTTAAGCCCGCGCCTTATGGCTTCCGTACTTGATTTTTCCGAGGGATCACCAAGTCCGACAGTTGCAATAATGAAATTTTTGTTTTTGATATCCCTGATCTTTCTGAAAGTCTTTTTCATGCCCAGGATACCGCCTGCATACAGCGAACCGATGTAGATGATATTGTCATATGCATCAAGGTCTTTTACTTCGTCATACGATCTGAGTTCATAGTTCAACTGTCCGGCAAGTTCTTTTGAGTACTGCTTTGCCGTTCCGTACTGTGATCCGTAAATAATAATGTTCATATTTCTGTCTCCTTTATCAAAAATCAAACAGAAGCTGTCGCTCTATTTATATCAACAGCTTCTGCCATATTTATCTTATTCTTCTATAGTTACATAATCCTTCATATCATCGGGGATCTCCCATTCAGCGATCGACTCGGTGAACCCATCAGCAGGATAGTATTCTTCGATCTCAAGATCATTGGGGTTTCCGCCGCCCATGCCGGATAAACCGCCGAGAAGAGGCATAACAAGTGCCTGTGCAAGCTGCTCAAAAGTCACTTCATTATTAGTGATCTCTTCAACAGTCTTAGATGAAGCGAATCTCGAAAGATCAACATTTCCGTCAGTCTTCTTGATGCCGAATGATACAGTAATGGTATTGCCGTCCTCGTTGTTTATAACGAAGGTGTGTACCTGGTCAAGATCATCATCACTGTAGGAAAGAGAGTAATCAACGGTAGAATTATCCTCAGCTTCTTCTGCCTCGGCAGGAAGATCGGGTACCGAGTCGGTGCCTGCTGCATCTTTATACTGTTCCTTTACGGCGTCAAGAAGTCCCTGAACATCTGCCTTCTTGAGACCCTTGATAACTATATCGCTGCCGTCATACTCAGCCTTGTCTGCGAGCTTTTTGAGTTCTTCCTTTGTCTTGTCGCTGAGCCCGCCCTTTACCTTATCAGCCATCGAGTCTACAGAAGCGCCGCTGGTGATATCAGAAGCAACTGCGTCTACCTGTGACTTGCTTATTTTCAGTACAGAGAGGATATCCTCAACGGAATATCCGTTGTTTTTCTCGGAATAACTCTGATTCCACAGACCTGCTTTGTCCAGACCGGGCTTGACCTGTGAAAGATCTATATAATAATTTTCGCTGTCCATACCGAAAGCAAATATATCTGTACCGCTGAGTGCGACCGAGAAATTGCCGTCAGTTTCGTTCCAATCACCGACCATTGAAAACTCATAATCCAGCTTATCAGCGTTAAGAGATTCTGCCAGATTATCCCATGAAAGCTTCTGGTCAGTTTCCTTATCATCTGCGATCACCTTGATATTTACAGAGCCGTTTTTACTGATGTCACTGCTGTCGAGCTTATCTATCTCGGCATTAAAAGCCTCCGGTGCTGTCATTTTTTCTTTTTTAGACTTCTTTGATGCACCCTCTTCTGACTTTCCGCATCCTGAAAGCATACCTGCTGCCATAACAAATGCTGTAAGGCCTGCTGCGATCCTTGTTGTTTTCATAATATAGTTTCTCCTTTCGATACTTTTCCTATACTTAGCATCAATGCACGATGTCTATCAC
Source organism: uncultured Ruminococcus sp. (assembly GCA_902797535.1). Classification (GTDB taxonomy): domain Bacteria; phylum Bacillota; class Clostridia; order Oscillospirales; family Ruminococcaceae; genus YE71. The sequence goes on from CADBTD010000182.1 coordinate 5,253, forward strand.
CATGCATCATGCTTAATATTATAAATGATACACTTTATTTTGTCAATAGAGTTTGAATAAATTTGTATAAATGACGAACACATATAAGGGAATCAGATCACAGAAACAGGGTATCAATACCCTATCCGAGCGTTATATTATAACTGCATTTCTGTCATAGACACCATTTTCTCCCTAAATAATACCATTCACAGATCATTTCCCTACATTTTTCCGATCATGTATAATTATCTTAATTACAAAAACAAAAGCAACATGACACTTTAGTCATTTTTCTTGACAATAAAAAATTGCCGTGCTATAATATTAACAGCCTAAAAAAAGAAAGGAAAGATGAAAAATGAACAGACATTTTATTATCAGGTTAGTAGCAGCAGTATTATTCGTTATCGGAGGCATTTACTCATTAACAAGAAATGAAACAGCTTCTGCCGCACTTGGATTTGGTGTGGGTGCATTATTTGCGGTAACTGCATTTAAAAGCCTGAAGAAATAATAAAAGAGGGTTCTTATGGAAACACTGATAAATATCAAACAGCTCCGTGCATGGTACACAAAAGATAAAACCGTGCTGAAAGGTCTGGATATATCACTGGAAAAGAACAGCGTCATCGGTCTGATAGGACTTAACGGCGCAGGCAAGACAACACTTATGAACGTCATCTGCGGACTTCACGAAGGCTTTGATATTCAAAGCGCCGACATGAACGGAAAAAAGATAAAATTCAGCGATGACAGTTTCAGAATGTCAAGATACATAGTTTTTTCAGAGGATGATTCCTTCGGATACTTCACCTTTGATGAATATGTGGAATATGTCTTTTCATGCTATGATAAAAAAACAGATAAAGCACTGATAGATGACCTTGTTGAAAAATTCGGTTTCGGAGAATACCGCAGTACATTTATCAAGGACCTGTCGCTTGGAAGTAAGAGAAAAGCTTATCTCATCACGGGATTTGCACTCAGACCCGAACTTCTGCTGCTTGACGAACCTGTCAACGGCCTTGATTTCACAAGCACAGAAGCTCTCTACAAACTGATAAGCGAGTACAAGCAGTACGGCACTGTGATGTTTTCATCTCACATACTTGAAAGCGTTACACTTACATCCGACAAAGTGCTTGTACTTGAAAACGGTGTGATTTCAAAAACATACTCGGGAGACGAGATAACTGCCGAAACTATAAGAGCTTCACTCGGTAACGAGGAGGAAGGTCAGAATGTATAAACTGCTTTCAAGAAAGCTGCTGGGCAAAAACTACAGCAGTGCGGTCAAAGGTATTATAATAGCAGCTATCGTAGGCGGGTCACTCTCAAATGTATTTGAAAATAAGATAACTGTGGCACAAAGTGTCATAATACTCACAGCACTTGTTTCAAATGCTATAATGATGTGGAAACTGCTGTCATCATCAGACAATGCAAAATGTCTCAAGGGTCTGTTTGCAATGCCGTATGATGAGAAAAAGACATTGTGGGGATATGCGGCTGCGACCGGACTGTATACGCTGACAATGAGAACATCATATCTTATTGCACTGTTTATCGCATTAAGCAAATTTACCGCAGAAGGTGCGGTATTATTTTTGCTGAGCTTTATCTACTCTGTCTTCGGAACACTTACTGCTTTTGCAAACAGAGCAAAAAAACCGTATATAGGCGCATTAATTGCCGCAGCGGGTGTAATAATGGCTTTTATCCTGCCTAAAGGAATGACAGCTGCTGCAGTGCTTGCGGCTGCCGATATAGCTGTAATGGTCATTTTCAATATGCAAAAAACAAGGGCTTTCATGGTAACTCCCGGCAGCTTTCAAAAAAAATCAGAGCATCACAGCAAGCCGAATGCACTTCTTCCGAAATACATATTCAGGCATCTGCTCTCAAATAAGGGCAATCTGATAAGCATTGTGGTCATATTGTTTTTTTCCTGCTTTATGTCCGTGAATTTTGAAAAAATGGGATTCAAGGCAGGCTGTGCTATAGGCATGATGATAATCTCAATGAACACTCCCCTTGCAACTATTGTAAGTTCAAACAAAGATCTTAAGAAAAAACTGGATACTTTACCAAACAAGACCAAAAGATTCTTTGTACCCTATGGCTCTGTTCTTTTTGGTTATTACATCGTCACCTATGCGATATTCATTACCGCATTTTCGCTGGCAACAGGTGATCTGAACATAAAAACCATACTGGCAGGTATTCTCTTTGCAGCCGAAAGCGCAGTGATCATTTCACTTCTTGAAGACAAGCTGACCATCACAAAATGGAACACGGAAGCGGATCTTATACGGCATCCGAGAAAATACATACTTCCTCTTATTGTACTGACAGAAGGTCTGTTGATATTTATGTTATAAAAAAACGGCAGTTTCGCACTGCCGTTTTTTTATACTATCTTGATGCCGAGAAGAACAGCGAGATCAGCCGCCTGGGCATACGAAACTTTTGCCCCTTTAAGTTCGTACATCGTATCAGACAGAACTATACCGGATATATCCGAATCCGAAAAGTTTATATCTTTAAGCGGAGTTTTGAAAAACTCTGCCCTGCGAAAATTACAGTACGAAAATTCGGACTGTTTTATTTTCATTTGCGACATCAGCGCATTTTCAAACACGCAGTCATTGATCCTGACAGAATTAAACGAGCTTTCCGAAAACAAAGCATATGAGAATGAACATCCGATAAGATTTGAGCTTTTAAATGTGCTGTCCGAAAAATCGGACCCTTTTGCCTTGCATCCGCGGAAAATACAATCTTTAAAATAACTGCCGTTCATATGACAGTTTGAGAGATCGCATCGTATAAATTCGCAATTATAAAAATCTCTGCCCGACATATCCGCAGTAAAAACGCAGCTGTCAAATACAATATTCTGAAACTCAGATATACTGCATTCAGGATCAATATGGTCATTTTTGTATTCTTTATCATGAAGACCGTCACTGATATTCCCATTTAAAATATCATCTGCAAACAAGGAATCGCCCCCTTAGATCACTATAATTATATCATAACGCTTAGCAAAAGTAAAGTCCCGACAGCTCATATGAAACAATGTCTAATTTTTTATTCTTTACTTGAAAAACGGTTACGGATACTGTATAATGGTTATACAAAAATCATCGCTGGATGTCAGCGCTCATGACCGAAAGGAATGATATCATGCCTAAGAAAGCAAAACAAGGCAGTGTTAAGATCACAGGCGGACTTTTCCGTAAAAGAATGGATCTGAACAGAAAATATCTTATGGAACTTGACACGGAGTGTCTTTTGCAGAATTATTATCTTGAAGCAGGAAAACAGGTAAAAGGTATGCAGACCATTTATGACCCCGATGAAGCAGGGATTCACTGGGGCTGGGAATCACCTACCTGTCAGCTCAGGGGACATTTTCTCGGGCACTGGATGTCAGCGGCAGCTAAGCTGTATGCCCTGGACAGCGATAACGAGATAAAGCTGAAACTTGACAGGATAATATCAGATCTTGCAGATTGTCAAAAGAGAAACGGCGGAGAATGGGCAGGACCTATCCCCGAAAAATACTTTGATATAATGGCGGGAGAAGAATACATCTGGTCACCTCAGTACACAATGCACAAACTGTTTATGGGACTGACCGACGCATTCAAGTACTGTGGAAGCAGGCCTGCACTTGATATCATAGACAAGCTGTCAGACTGGTATATAAAGTGGATTGACCGAATAAAGAAAACTGCACCTTTTGCTGTATACAAGGGCGAACAGGCAGGAATGCTTGAGATATGGGCAGAACTTTATTCACTGACAAATGACGAAAAATACAAAAGACTTGCGCAGGAATACAGTAACAATGCGCTCTTTCACAGACTTGAAACAGGCGAGGATGCACTTTCCGACGATCATGCAAATGCAAGCATACCGCTGTCACACGGCGCCGCTGAGATGTATGCTGTAACAGGCGACGAATACTGGAAAAAGATAGTTGAACGATTCTGGGAAAATGCAGTGACTGAAAGAGGGATGTTTGCAACAACAGGCGCAAACGCAGGCGAATTCTGGGTGCCTCTGAAACAGCAGGGAGCATATCTAAGTGACAGCGATCAGGAATTCTGCACCGTGTACAACATGGTAAGAACTGCGGACATTCTCTACAGAATTACAGGTGATACAAAATACGCCGACTATATTGAAAGAGCACTGTATAATGGTTTTCTTGCACAGCAAAACAGAGAAACAGGTATGCCTTCATATTTTCTGCCGTTAAGATCGGGTGCAAAAAAGAAATGGGGTACAAAGACCC
>CADBTD010000183.1 GCA_902797535.1 uncultured Ruminococcus sp.
CAATTTTCAAATTGCATATCTTTTCATCCGAGCAAAGAAACTCCAAAAGCGAGACCACACCTGAATCTTTATCACTTCTGAAACAGTTGAACATTGTTACAGGACGTTCATTCAAAGGCTTTTCAAAGTATTCTTTCAGGAACTCCCCTGCCCTGTGATAGCCGCCGTGTGAAAACTCATGAAAATATGCAAGTATATCAAGATAAAGCAGCATCTCATTAACGTTGGTGCGATTATTTTTATTCAAAACAATACTCCTTAAAATTGATCTGATAACGCAGAAAAGCGCTGTTTTATTGACTTACGGGCCTTTATATGTTATAATCATATCAATAATATGTGAAAGAGGGCTGTATAATGTTTATAAAGACATCTGTATCTGCCGACCGGGCTCTTGAAAAGCTGAAAAAAGGCAATTCGGAATATATTGACGCTGTATCGGGGCATGGAGATATATCGCCCGAAATACGGCTTAAAACACTTAATGAAGGTCAGAGACCATACGCTGCCGTAATAAGCTGCTCGGATTCAAGGGTGATACCCGAAAGCATATTCAGTGCAGGAATAGGCGATCTGTTCGTTATAAGAGTAGCAGGAAATGTCATTGACGATCATCAGCTCGGTTCGATCGAATATGCTGCAGAGCATCTCGGAATAAGACTTATTGTTGTTCTTGGGCATGATCACTGCGGAGCAGTTGATGCAGCTATAAATCACGATCCCGAGGGTTATATCAAATTCATAACAGATGAGATAAAGCTCGCTATAGGTGATGAAGAGGACGATTACCGTGCCTGCTGCCTTAATGTGAAAAGAAGTGTCGAACTCATAGAGAGCAGCTTTGAGATACATGAAGAAGAAAAACACGGTCTGAAAGTAATACCTGCATTATACCGTCTGGAAAGCGGCAAAGTTGAATTTGACATCTGAACTTACTTTTTAAGCTGTTCTTCGATCCAGTACATTAAAATATCTGTTATATACTTCTGTTCCGATACGGTCAGCACTTTTCCCGAAGGTATATTGTGCCATTTTTCAAGACAGCTGCGGCAGCAGCAGGCAGTTGCGTGCTGAGCTTTGAACACAGGATGTCCTTTCATAGGTGTCTGTCTGCCGTCTTTTTCGGGGTTTTCCTGAGACAGACGTTTTAAGACAAAATCTTCAGCATGGATACGCATTGTATCCATGCCCTTTTGAACAGCGTAATTTTTTTCTTCATCTGACAAAGTGAACCTGCTCCTGAATCCGGATGCGGAAAGTCTTGAAAAAAGAGCATTTCTGTCAGGTAGAGTATATCTTATTTCTGCACCCGAATCACATCCCGGGATATAACTGTAGCCTGATTTTTTAGCTTGTGCCATTTGCAGCTTGCGTTCAATGTGATAAGTTCTGCCGTCTTTGATGAATACAGCGCCTGTCTGTTTGAAGGAAAAAGGCACGCCTGTTCGTATACACTGCCTTCTGAGTTCTTTGACCCAATTAAAATCACACGGTCGGGCATTGTTTCCCGATTCCCCACCGCAAGTAACTTTTTCTATAACACCTTTTTTGAGATATTTCTCTGCATCTATCTCACCGAGAAGAGGTTCGCATATAAGCTGGCGGTGTTTTACAGGCAGCGAGATAAGTATCGGGATACGCTGTTCCGCCCGAACAGAGTTTTCACAGGTAGCACATATGGTCACGTTATCCCAGCCTTCGCCCCAGTCAGGAGGTATACACTGCATGAACCGCTCTATTCTTTTGGTGATTATGAAAAAATCCAGGTCTTTTCTTTCTCTTATGATATCCCAGCACCCTGCACGCCATTCATCAGCGGTATCGAGAAAAAAATCGGAAGTCATGCAGGTAAATACGATACCGTCGGAACTTTTTAATTTATACTCACCCGATCTGTTCTTTTTTATCGGATGATCGTAGTCTTTTGTTCTGGTTACCACAGATGCATCTTTTCCTATGCTTTCATCCCGTCTGTAGACATAGCAATTGACGCACCCCTCACTGTATTTCTTACAGCCGTGCCAGGGATTCCAGATCGGCATAATGACCACCTCACGTTATTTGTATGAACATATTATAACACATCAGATCGTCTGTGTAAAGTCCGTTGATGCGAGTATATGATATGACATTTACTGCCATTTTGACTTTACTTTTGATAATAACTGTGCTATAATATATCTTGCGGATTCTTTATAAAATGAAGGTGAAATGATAAAAGCATGATACTTAAAAACGGAGTAGTCTTCACAAAAGACTATAAACTGGAAAGGCTTGACATTCGCATCGACAATGGCATCATTACCGAAATATCCGACAGCCTCAGCAGTGATAAAGATATGATCGACTGTACAGGATGCTATATCCTGCCATCACTTACAGACGTGCATCTTCACGGATGCTGCGGTCACGATATGTGTGATGCATCTGCCGAGTCAATAGAGGAAATAGCCCGATATGAGTTTTCGTGCGGTGTAACACAGATCTTTCCCGCAACCATGACTGTTGCTGATGACCGGCTTGAAAGGATACTTGCATCAGCAGCGGAATACAACAGATATCCTGCAAAAAACAATACAGCAATTATTGCAGGTATACATCTTGAAGGACCTTTTATATCTGAAAAAATGGCAGGAGCACAGCGAAAAGAACTTATTCAGCCTCCATCATATGAAAAACTTCTCAGATGGTTCGATCGCTCGGACGGGCTTATCAGACTTGTAACTATAGCTCCCGAAACAGACGGTGCGATCGATCTTATAAAGCGTGCTAAAAATATCTTTCATTTTTCTCTCGGACACACTATGTGTACATATAAGCAGGCCTCAGATGCTTTTTATGCAGGTGCGGACCATGTAACACATCTGTTCAACGCCATGCCGCAGCTTCATCACAGAGAGACCGGACTTATCGGTGCAGCAGCTGATTCTGATTGTTTTGCAGAGCTTATATGTGACGGAGTACACCTCTCCCCTGCTGCTGTAAGGCTTGCTTTCAGAATGTTCGGCGATGACAGGATCGTTCTGATAAGTGACAGCATGGAAGCTGCAGGTCTTCCTGACGGCAGCTATTCATTGGGCGGACAGACAGTAATAAAAAACGGCAAACGTGCCGAACTTAAAGACGGAACTCTGGCAGGAAGTGTTTCAACGCTATACGACTGCATGGTAAATGCCGTGAAATTCGGTATACCGCTCATATCTGCTGTAAAAGCAGCTGCAGTCAATCCGTGCCGTTCTGCAGGGATATACGATAAATACGGCTGTATTGATACAGGAAGAAAAGCTTCTGTGATCATTACAGATATGACAGACTTATCACTCAGGACCGTGATAGCCTGACTAAAAATTGATCAGAATAAATGAATAAGGGTGATGATATGCTTAATATCGCAATTTGCGACGACAGTCCCGATGACCGTGAAAAACTATATAATGTTCTTAAGCTGTATGCTGCAAAGAACAATACCGAAATAAATATCACTGCATTTTCAGGCGGTGAAGAGCTGCTTTCGAACATAAATGACCGTGACATCGTGTTTCTTGATATAGAAATGGATGGTATAAACGGTATAGAAACAGCACAGCGCATACGTTCGATGAACATTACTGTACCGATAGTATATGTGACAAGTTACAGCAAGTATTGGAGAAGCGCCTATAAAGTACACGCTTTTGACTTTATATCAAAGCCCTATATCGAGGGCGATATATTTTCAGTAATGGATGATTTCATAGCGTCTGCCAAAGTCCCGGAAACGATCAAAGTCCAGATAGATACCGAAAACGGGACAGTCATTGTAGATGCATCACAAGTATGCTATCTTCTTATACAGAAAAAACGTTCTGTGATAGTCGGAATGACAGACAGTGAGATAATTTCAACCGAAACTCTCATACAGCTTGCAGAAAAACTTGACAGTCAGGCTATGTTCCAGATACACAGGTCATGTTATGTGAATTTGAGATATGTACAGAACTATTCCAAGACTGACGGAGTAGTATTACAGACAGGCATATGGCTCCCGCTTGCAAGACAGCGTCAGGATGAATTTCTTTACGCTCTGAGCAAGTACCTCAGAAAGGGGTGAAGCAGGCTTGAGTGATACTCTTATAAGAATGTTCGGAATACTGTTCAACAATGTGGTCCTGTATCTGCTCTTCTTTATGTTCTTATTCAGGAAAGAAGGCAAAAGCCGCAGTAAGAAAATATATACACTTTCCTTTGCAGGTGTTATTGCACTCAGCATGATGCTGAACTATTTTCAGGTAGACATATTCAATCTTATCAGCAATGTTTGTGCGTATCTTTTTATTTCATTGTTTGTATTCCGATGTGACCTGAAAAAAAGCGTCATATACACCGTTACTTTCTTAGGACTCGGAATATGTTCGCATTTTATATCGATCGGACTATTTTCCTATGTGTTCAATCTGACCGCGCTTGAAACTCTCGCCGATACTCACATGGTCGTCATGGAAAACTGCACAAATGCGCTGTTCATGTTTATACTCTATCATGTGATATCATCGCTGTACTCAAGGAACGAAAAGAATCAGATCAGACCCGAAGAAGTCTTCATGTACATATTTATCATGTTCCTTGAGATATTTATTTTTATCGAATACACGGTAACTATAATAGATAAGTATGAAAACATAAAACTGTTCATCATACTTTTCGGATTTCTGTTCATCGATGTATATTTTATCGTTGCTATGCAAAGGATATCGGAAAGCAGCAGAGTAAAACACGAAAATCAGCTTCTGCAAAAACAGAATGAGATACAGCTGGCACATTATCGTGAACTTGAAAAAAACTACACAGAATCCAGAAAGGTCATCCACGACATAAAAAAACATTTAGCAACGCTTAGTGAACTAAAAAGCGAAGATCCCGAAAAAGCCGAACAGTACAGGCGTATGATAGAAAACGACGTTGATTCACTGGCAGGCGGGTTCAGCTGCACAAACAGAATACTTTCGATAGTAATGAGTCAGAAGATAACTGCCGCCGAATCACAGGGGATCGAAGTGCTTACAGATATCGAAGATGTAGGCTTTACATTCATGAATGACCTTGATATCACTGCAATATTTGCAAATCTCTGGGACAATGCGATCGAAGCCTGTGCCGGCTGCACTGCTAAGAGAATAAGCGTCAATATAGAAACGAGAAACAGCTTTGTACTGATAAACTTCACAAACAGCTTTTCCGGCGTTGTTGATAAAACAGGAAACAATTACAACACAACAAAAGAAGGCCACAGCGGTGTAGGACTGACTATAATACGTTCTACTGTAGAAAAATACGGCGGTCTTGTGAATATAGAATCCGACAACACTGATTTTACTGTTGAGATAACTCTTCCCGTACCGCTTGGCAGTTGACCGATTCACCGTTTATAATTTTTTCATGGAGCATATCAAAGCATGAATTATTCAGATATACTAACTGTATTTTTAGTCTTGTTTTCCTTATTGTCAGTCAGGCATTTTCTGAGAAACAAACCAAGATATTACAATATAGTACTTAGCATATTTCTTCTCGTGACAGCCTGTATTATTTATCTTAAATCCGATCTGACATCATTTTTAATGTTCATGATCTCCCTATCGATAAATATAATTGCAGGAAGATCGATCTTCTATGCGAAAAATCAGAATGTCAAAAAAATAGTATTTCTTGCTACACTAATTTTCGATGTAATGTTTTTATTAAGTATAAAGGCATCATTACAGCTTTTTGATCTTAATATCATGCCATTAGGTCTTTCTTTCCTCACATTCAGAGAAATATCGTTCCTGGCTGATATTTATTCAGGGAAAGTGACGCTGAGTAAAAATATTATCAGCGATGCTGCATATATATCTATGTTTACTCAGCTTCAGTCAGGCCCTATCGTAAAGTTCAAAGAATTTACTGAAGCCGATATGTATTCTGACGGAACTTCTGACAATACAATTATTTACAATTCCATTAAGGGTATCGAACGGTATATGATCGGTTTTTCAAAGAAAGTACTGATCGCTGACACACTTACTGTGATCACGCAAAAAGCATTTACAGCTAATATTGATGAATTATCCTGTCAGATGGCATGGCTTGGTGCAATATGCTATTCTCTGCAGCTTTACTATGATTTTTCAGGATATTCGGATATGGCAATAGGATTCACACAGATCGCCGGTTTCAAATGCCCTGAAAACTTCAATTACCCTTATATATCAAATTCCGTATCAGAATTCTGGCGGCGCTGGCATATAACACTCGGATCATGGTTCAAAGAATATGTGTATTTTCCATTGGGCGGTTCTCGTGTAAAAAAGTACAGAGTTTTCTTTAATTTGCTCACAGTATGGCTGCTTACAGGTCTGTGGCATGGGATCAAGCCGAATTTCATTGTATGGGGAATGATACACTTTTTCATGGTAATGATCGAGCATTTTTCGGGTATACACAAAACAGAAAAACATAGTGTAAAGATAATATGGCGGATAGTGACTTTACTGACTGTTATATTTGCCTGGGTAATGTTTAATTCCGACAGTACATTATATGGACTAAGATACTGGAAAACCATGTTTACCTATGATAATTCTAAAAGTCCGGATACCTTCAGGTATTATATCCAAACATACCTGTGGCTGATTATAACAGCAGGAGCTTTTGCAGTACCCATATATCCGCTGCTCGAAAAGAAGTTTTCAGGCAAAAAAAGCAAAGCCATATACGATATTATCCATGCTGCAGCATTGATCGTATTGTTCAGCATATCTCTTTCACTGCTTGCGAACAGGAACAACAATACATTTGCATATGCAAATTTCTGAATGGAGCTGATATTTATTAATAAGATAAAAC
>CADBTD010000184.1 GCA_902797535.1 uncultured Ruminococcus sp.
TGCAAGAACCTCGACAGGCATACAGCCCTCATACACTTTGAAGCCGTCGCTTTCCTTCCCGTCAAAATCATGAAGCGGGGCGCTTTCAGCGTGTATTATCGCATCATAAAAGCGCTCGTATTCGTCGCGCTCCATAGGACAATTGATATAATCGGCTTCTCCTCTGCCATAGCGACTTGCAAAAAAAGCCTTTGACATATCAATACTTTCCTTAGTGACGATAGGTGCAGCTGCATCATGGAAATAAAGGTATTTCTCGCCAATAAGTCTGTTTATACTCTTCGACAGCGCTTCTGAAGTGAGCGGTCCTGTCGCTATTATTACCCTGCCTTCGGGTATCTCGGTAACTTCCTTCTCCACTACCTCGATATTCTTATGCAAGCGAATATGCGCAGTAACTTCATCAGAAAACATCTTTCTGTCAACTGCAAGTGCTCCTCCTGCCGATACTCTCGCCTTTTCAGCACACAGCATTGTCAGTGAACCTAAACGTCGCATCTCTTCCTTTAGCATACCCGCCGCCGAGCCGATCCTTTCGGCTTTCAGCGAATTTGAGCATACAAGCTCAGCAAAACCGCTGTATTTATGTGCGGGAGTGTACTTCTTCGGCTTCATCTCATAAAGCCTTACATTTATTCCCGCCTCAGCGAGCTGCCATGCCGCTTCACAGCCTGCAAGCCCTGCACCGATCACATTAACATACTCGTTCATTTACTTCTTGAATTCCTTTTCGATATGGACCGCTCAAATATAAAGCTTATTCTTCTTCGCCGCCCTGGGCTGCATCTCCGCCGAGGTCTACCTCGTATCCGCAGCCTTCCTTATGGCAGACAAGCTTGCCGTTCTTTCCGCCCTTGCGGAAAAGAGTCGAGCCGCACTGCGGGCACTTCTGCTCGAGGGGCACATCCCATGTCATAAAGCGGCAATCGGGATTAGCTTCGCAGCCGTAATACTTCTTGCCCTTCTTCGACTTTTTGAGAAGCACTTTTTTGCCGCAGAAAGGACATAATCCGCCCGTTTCATGAACTACGGGCTTTGTAAAGGTACACTCCGGGAATCCCGAGCAGGCCATAAACTTGCCAAATCTGCCTATCTTTATGACCATAGGCTTTCCGCATACTTCGCATTTCTGATCAGTTTCCTCATCAGGTACTTTTACACGCTTGCCTTCCATAGCCTCTTCAGCTGTTTCAAGTTCCTTTTCAAACTCGCCGTAAAACTCCTTAAGAGTATCAGTCCACAGCATATCTCCGCTTTCGACCTTATCAAGATCAGTTTCCATGTTAGCAGTGAATTTAAGATCGACTATCTTGTCGAAATGCTCACTCATCAGCTGATTGGTCACTTCACCGAGAGATGTGGGTTTTAACTGCTTGCCATCACGTTCAACATAGTTTCTGGCAAGTATTGTCGTTATTGTCGGAACATAGGTGGAAGGTCTGCCTATACCGGTTTCTTCAAATGCCTTTACAAGGGTTGCTTCTGTGTAGCGCGGAGGAGGCTGTGTAAAGTGCTGGTTTCCCTGAAGCGACTTTACCCTTACCGGATCACCCTTCTTTACATCTGAAAGATCATTTTTAGGCTCATCATCTTCCTTTGTTTCTTCGTAAAGAACTGTAAAGCCGTCAAACTTTATCGAATAGCCCGACGACTTGAATATACAGCCGTTAGCCTCGATGTCGGCGGATATCGTATTCATCACACACTTTGACATCTGGCTGGCCATAAAGCGTTCCCATATCAGCTTATACAGCTTATACTGATCACTTGAAACACCGCTTGCCTTTACCTTGTCAGGAGTAAGTTCCGGATGCGTAGGACGTATAGCTTCATGAGCGTCCTGAGCGTTGCCCTTGGTCTTATATTTATTTGGAGTATCCGGGATATATTCATCGCCGTATCTGCCCTTTATAAAATCATATGCCTGTGCTCTTGCTTCATCAGAGATTCGCTGGCTGTCTGTACGCATATAGGTTATAAGTCCGACAGGACCCATTCCGGTTATTTCAACACCTTCGTAAAGTTCCTGTGCAACTTTCATCGTACGTCTTGCCTGGAAAGAAAGTCTTTTTGAAGCTTCCTGCTGTAATGTTGATGTTGTAAAGGGCGCAGCAGGAGATTTTCTTCTTACGCTTTTCTTTACATTAAGAACACTGAATTCAACGCCTTCAAGTCTTCCGAGTATTTTATCGGTTTCTGCTTTTGAAGCAAGTTCAGCTTTATTTCCATCAATAGTTTCAAGCTTTGCAGAAAATGACTTTCTTGAACCTTTAGCCATAAATTTTGCATCAATTGACCAGTATTCGGAAGAAACGAACTTTCTTATCTCTTCCTCTCTGTCGCATATCATTTTTACGGCAACAGACTGTACTCGTCCTGCCGAAAGACCTCTTCTTATCTTTCTCCAAAGAAAGGGCGAGAGTTTATAGCCAACTATTCGGTCAAGAACACGTCTTGCCTGCTGTGCATCTACAAGATTCATATCGATCTGTCTTGGTTCACTCATTCCCGCCTTGATACCCGATGCCGTCAGCTCCTTGAAAGTAACACGGTTTTTATCATTAAGATCAAGCCCGAGTATCTGTGCAAGATGCCATGAGATCGCTTCTCCTTCACGGTCAGGGTCTCCTGCGAGATATACATGATCGCAGCTCTTGGCTTTTTTCTTGATTTCCTTGATTATCGGCTCTTTATCTTTGATATTTATATAATGAGGTTCAAAGTCCTTTTCAATGTCAACACCAAGCTTCGACTTGGGAAGATCACGCAGATGACCTCTCGACGCAACAACTTCATAATCGCCGCTCAGATATCTTTTTATCGTCTTGACCTTGGTAGGCGACTCAACTATGATAAGATTTGACAAATCATCTTCTCCCTTCGGGTCTATTCTTTTTCATCTATTATTTCGCACCGTACTGCTTTCCCGGGAATTCCTCTATCGCACCTGCAAAATCAAGCATGGTAATATCATTGACCACTTCATTCACCGGGATGGAAAGCAATTCCGAGATCTGATTTATATGCATCGTTCCTTTTTCTGAGAGCAGATCGTATATCTTTTTCTGGCTCTCTGAAAAGCCACTCGTATCTATTTTAACAGAATTTTCACTATTTTGCAAGCCCTCTGAGAGATTTTCGCTGACTTTTTTTACTTTTTTTACAGACATTTTACGTTCGCTGTCGCTTTCCTGCTCTTTCTTTAGTCTTATCTCGTCATATTTCACTCCGTTGTGACCATTTTTCACATCATTTTCAAGCACTCTGACTATATCACTTGCGTCAAAAGCAGAATATGCGCCATTGCGTATCAGATTTCTCTGTCCAAAGAAGCGTTTATCAGTAATATCAGACGGCGGTACACAAAAAACAGGTCTGTTGAGCCTTTCAGCGTGTTTTACATTATTCAAGCCTCTGCTCCCGGCACCTGCCTCAATAAACAAAACTGCATCAGACAATCCGCAGAGGATCCGGTTTCTTGCATCAAAAGCAACTCTGCCAAAATCATTGCTGTCCGTATATTCGGACAGTACAACTCCATATTCAGCAATTTTTCCAAACAGTTCCTCACCGGTTCTCTGATCAAAAATGCCGCGTCCGAGGATCGCAGCAGATACCGCTTCATTTTCGCATAAAGCATCATTTGCCGCAAGATCTATACCCTCTTCAGCACCGGTGAGCACAGGTATACCAAGTTTTGAAAAATCCTCGCATAATGCTTTTACCGCTCTGACCGAATATTCACAAGGAGTCCTTGTACCGACTACAGAAACTGTATGAGTGGTATTCAGCCTTTTTATATCACCTCTGGCAAAAAGAACAGCAGGCGGATTGGGAGTTCTTTTCAGACGTACAGGATAGTCCTGATCCCGAACGGTTATAACAGAAACATTTTCATTTTCACAGCGTTCGATAACCTTCTGAGCATCTTCGTATTTCCTTGTTTTTGCCCTGCTGCACTGTGCATCAGTCATATCTGAAAACCTGCACTCTTTTACTGCATCAGCAAAATCAGAAACACTTTTGAATCCGCGACACAACTTCCATACATTTTCATTTGCTGCACCAAGCACCATGCTTATCCAAACCCAAAAAACACGACGATCCTGATAATTCATATCACTCACTGCAGCTCATCTCCCATAAAAATATAGTACCGGCAATAGCAGCATTAAGCGAATCCATGCTGCCTTTCATACTGATGGTTAATTTTTCAGAACACATCTCCGCATGGTCATCGGAAAGACCTTTTCCTTCATTACCGACAACCACTGCGCACCCGCCTGAAAAATCATTTTTTCTTATGTCTTTTCCTCCGCTTACAACAGCGGCATATGTCCTTATCCCAGCATTATCCATGAGAGATAAGACCTTTTCAAAACTATTTTCTATATATATTCCTACTCTGGGCATACTGCCCATAGCCGATCGAACTACCTTGGGATTATAAAGATCCGTCGTGTTATTTGACAGTATTACACCGTTTATTCCAACTGCAGCAGACGTTCTCAGCATTGTGCCAAGATTGCCCGGATCCTGTATATTGTTTAGAATAAGATACTTTCCATTATGAGTTAATACCTCAGATGAAAGAGCACAATCAAGCATTTCAACCTCGGCAAAAGCGCCTTGTGTCTGACCGACCACTGACATTTTATCCGCAATTTGTTCGGTTATTTCGTAACAGGATCTTTCATCATAATTTTCGATGCGTTCAACAGGTAACTGACCACGATATTTTTCGAGTGCCTGTTTTGTGTAGAAAACAGAAACAACTTTAAAAGTACCAAGCTCATCAGCAAGACCAAGAATATCGAGAACATTTCTCATCCCTTCAACAGTAAACAGACGAAATTCCGCTCTCGCTTTTTTGCTTGAAGCGAGCTTTCTATACTGCTTGATTTTTGGATTATCTCTTCCCGTGATGAGCATATCACGCACCGCCTTATCAATATAATATATGTTTATATGCAAAAAACGCGCAGAACGTCTTACTCCTGCGCGTTGAACTCTTTGGAATTAAAGAGCAGCCTTAGCCTGCTCAGCTATCGCAGTGAATCCCGAAGGATCGCTGATAGCGATCTCAGAGAGCATCTTTCTGTTAAGAGCGATGCCTGCCTTCTTGCAGCCATTCATGAAAGTAGAATAATTCATACCATTGAGCTTAGCAGCAGCAGAAATTCTGGTGATCCAGAGTCTTCTGAAATCTCTCTTCTTCTGTCTTCTTCCGATATATGCGTACTGACCGGACTTCATCACGGCCTGCTTAGCCATCTTAAAATGCTTGCTCTTTGCACCGAAATAACCCTTTGCAAGCTTGAGGGTCTTATTTCTTCTCTTACGAGTCATCATTGCGCCCTTAATACGAGCCATAGTAAATTACCTCCTGTTATTTCCTGATTCAGTTTCCTGACTGAGCTTTACTTCAGCTCTTATTACTTCTTGTAAGGGATGAGTGCCTTGATATTCTGAATGTTGGAATCATCAGCATAAGCAGCACCACGCAGTATTCTCTTGCGCTTGTGATCCTTCTGAGTAAGTCTGTGTCTCTTATTAGTGTGCTGGAACTTTACCTTGCCGCTTCCGGTAACCGAAAAACGCTTCTTAGCACCACTATGAGTCTTGATCTTAGGCATAATATTTATCCTCCTTAATAATAATTACTTAGATGATTTGGGCGAAACATACATTACGAAGCTTCGTCCCTCCATTTTGGGCTGCTTATCAACAACGCCGATCTCTGAAACAGCTGCCGCAAACTTTTTAAGAAGTTCCTCACCAAACTGAGGATGCGCAACAGTTCTCTTGCGAAAACGAACCTCGACCTTAAGTCTGTCGCCGTTTTTCAGGAACTTTGATGCCTGATTGACCTTAGTCTCGAAATCATGTGTATCGATAGTAGAGGACATCTTGACCTCTTTAACGTCCATGACCTTCTGATTCTTCTTAGCTTCTTTTTCACGCTTCGACTGTTCAAAGAGGAACTTGCCAAAATCCATTATCTTGCAGACAGGCGGCTGAGCATTAGGAGCGATCATTACCAGATCCTTATCCTCATCATATGCCTTTTCAAGTGCGTCCTTTGTTGCTAAGATGCCGAGCTGACTTCCATCAGAACCGATGACTCTGATCTCCTTGTCGCGGATGTCTTCATTGACCTTATAATCCTTGTTGTTAATAACAGTACACCTCCAAATCGAAATAAAAAACGGACACAGAATAACTTCCGTGTCCGCAATAATCATAAACAATGCCATAAAGGCAGATCATTGAGGGCTGACCTTTTCGCTGCTCATTGGCGCTTGAAGGTGAGAACGGAAGTGTTCTGCTTTTTGCCACTCAATTATTATACACCATTATGCCTCATCTGTCAACGATCAAATATGTAAATTTTTCGTGAACCTGCCGAAGCTCATGAATTCAAAGCCATAGCAACATTCATCAGGCATTCGTTGTTAAGATCATCGCACGCTACGGAAGGGTGCAGCTGTATCAGATAGATATTGCCGTATTTCTGCGTCGGGCAGTACATATTGTAGGCTTTATACACCCATGTTTCGCCCCCGTGATAATAAAGGTCATCATAAGGCTTTGAACCTGACATCCAGCCGCAGCCGTAGCCCATATCTATATTGAACATCTCCGCAAGTGAGCTTTCGTTTATCAGCTTACCGCCGGTAAGCGCCCTGTCAAACAGCAGCAGGTCGTAAGCGCAGGAATGTATGTCACCCACGCCTCTTTCCGGCTTTATGAGCTGCATATAAAGTGTGTCAACGTATTCGTAAGGGTTTTCGTCCGGGGCATTTTTATCCGGAACAAATTCGGGAACACTTGTAACATCTCCCGTTTTCATGCTGCTCGTATGCTCCATGCCGCAAACATCGAAGATATTTTCATGCACATACTCAGCGTAGCTCTGTCCGGTCGTTTTTTCTATGATCATAGCAAGCAGATTATATCCGACATTGCTGTACTGATATTTTGTACCCGGCTCATATTCGAGCTCATCGTCAAAGACCATGTTAAGAAGCTCTTCATCGGTAAAACCGTCATAGAAGTACCTCTTCCACTCCTCCATATCCCGTTCGCCATTTTCGAGAAGAAACGTTTCCTCAGTAACATAATCCTTCCTGAGTCCCGACTGCATATGAAGAAGCTGGTAAACGGTGATGTCTTTTCCGTATTCAAACTCCGGGAAATATTTTCCGAGAGTGTCGTCAAGGCTGAGCTTTCCCTGCTCGCAAAGCTGCTATACCGCTGTTGCAGTAAACATTTTGGTGACCGAGCCTATCTCGTAGGTAGTATATACATCAACCTTTTTGCCGTTTATTTCCTCGGAGTTTATACCTCCTGCGAATATTATCCCCTCGTCGCTCGCAAGCAGATAAACGCCTTTTATATCCGGAGATTTCTCGCACTCGCGCTTCATTATGTTCACGAACTTCTTACAGCTCTCATCAGAGGTCGCCCATGTGTTGCCGGCAGCGTCGTATACGAGCTTTGTGAGGTCGTCAGTCAGCTTGGCAGCGCCTTCCGCTGACGACTCGTTCACGGAAGTCTCTGCGGAGGAGCTTACACCGGGGGCCGCCGCGATACCGCTGTCATCGCCGCCCGAGCCGCTTGCGCAGCCCGTCAGATACATTATCAGAGCCGCAGCTATAACTGCGGAGATACCGTCAAATGTCTTGCCCATGTAAATTGCCTCCTTCAAGTGTTTACAAACACAATATCTAAGGCAATACCGCAGAACGGCCGTGCGACATTGCCTTAATATGTCAAAGTTATTATACCAAGAATGCCTGCCGAGCGTCAAGCCATCCGCAAAACTGTTATACCGCATCAGCGGATACAAAAACCCCGGACGAAATAAACATCCGGGGCTGATGTTATTTTTTAAAACGCATCAATAGCCTGCGCCGTTGCGGTACTTCTCTCTGGGATCCTCAAATGTGTAATTGATCTTCATATTATCAAAGAGGCTAAAATCAACTGCAGGAAGAGGTCCTGTAGGATTAGAGCAATAATCATCAAGGCCGAAGTTTGTTATAAACTTAACAGCATTGCTGTTCATTCCAAGTGTTGTGAATACTGTACGCAGCTCATCGCCTGCACCAAATGTATTCAGAACGAACTTAACAACATTGAAGAATACAGAAACAGCAGCCTGAGTAACACCTCTGACTTCCTTTACCTTGTCGTCAAACATCTGGATGACCTTCTGGATAGCCTGAGTGTTATTGCGGCATTCGGTAGTTGCCTCAAGATAGAACTCAAGATGGTGGATTATCCAGTGCTCGACCTTCTTGTTAGAAGCCGATATAACGCGAGCTATGACCATTCTTTCAAGGTCACGTTCTCTCTGCATGATCTTGTTCGAGAATACGTCACGGTTTGTGAATCCTTCACCCATACGATCAACAGAATCCTGAAGTATGGGCTGTATCTCGGTAAGAAGACGAGTAGTCTCACGGCTGTACTGCATAGCACCTGATGCTTCGGCAGTAAGAATATCAAGAAGTGTAGCCTTGCCTTCCCAGTCAAGGGCAGCTGCTCTCTGCATCAGTTCAGGCGATGCCTTGCCCTGGATAATGCTGTCGATCTCAAATGTATCCTTTATCTCATTGTAGAAGTTATAGTAGTCCTCGTAGTCGACCGCTATATCATGATCCTGGATATACTGCTCGATGAGTATGAGGTCAACGGGTATACCGCCCTGCTCATACAGCTTGATCATTTCAGACATATCTTCCCATGCACGGGATGTAACGAAGTCAGGTGTAGCATTGGGGTTGAGCTTCTTCTTCTCCATCAGGTCATCTTCAGGATCAACACCATAGAAATTATCGGGATTCATTGTAAGATAAGAGATTATGGAAGTATGGAGCTGAGCCTTAAGTGCGAATTCTTTCCAGCAGCCGAACTCGGCAACGCAGTCTACCTTCTTAAGACGGTCAAGAGTTGCGATATCGAAATCGGTAACAGCATGGTTATATTCCTTCGGGTTTCCTGCAGTGGTAACGACCCAGCCTTCGGGTATCTGATGCTTACCGAAGATCTTATACTGAAGGAACTGGAGCATCATAGGAGCGATAGATCTGTCAACGCAGTTTATCTCATCGAGGAAGAGTATTCCCTGCTTGATGCCTGTTTCTTCCATTGTTTCATATATGTCTGCAATAACTTCAGACATGGTAGATTCAGATACCTTAACTTCACGTCCGATGAAGTTCTTATTAACGATCATCGGCTGACCTATCGCAGACTCACGGGTCTGATGGGTCATAGCATAGGATACAAGGTTTATCTGCATATCCTGAGCTATCTGATCCATGATAGCTGTCTTTCCGATTCCCGGAGGTCCCATAAGGAACAAAGGACGCTGCTTCTCCAGCGAGATCTGATAGTCGCCGTATTCATCGGTCAGCAGATAAGATTTTATAGCATATTCTATCTGCTCCTTGGCTTCTTTAATATTCATATACTACTTCCTCTCTGTCATTTATTTTGAACGTGTAAATCATCTACACAATTCATAAAATGCCATAACTAAATTATAATATATAACAAAAAATTTGTCAACCGTCATTTCAAGCTTTGTAGGGTTGCACAACTGTCAACGCTCAAATATGTGTATTTTATCAAGGCCGAAACAAAATTATCTTATTCCGGAGGTCTTCTGTCTTTCATATCCACCGGAAGGATCGTTAAAATCCATTCTATTCTCTGTTTTCACCGATCATTCAAACGTTATGACCGTTGCGCTGCTGCTTTCGCGCAGATAGCTTGACACTGCTTTAATTATCTCTCTTTTTTCTTCAAGTGATGCTCTGCCGCATACATCAGCTGCTGACAGCTTTTTTGCTTCATATGATATGTCATTGACATAAAGCCAATTTGCATTCATATTACCGACAAAAGCACCTCTTTTAAGGACCCCGGGAACTCTGACTGCACGATCATCAGACAGCAGCAGTTCCATATATTCGGGCATACCTATCATCTGTAGGACGATCATATTTAAGCCCCCCTTTTTTCATAACCGGGCGCTTTTAAATGCAGGTGACATAAAACACCCGGGATCAATGGTATCAAAATCTCCGTTTAATGCATAAGCAAGGCATTTAAGTCCGCCTCTGCACGAATACTCATACAGGCAGCCTTTACAATCATCAGGTATGCGGTGCAGGCGCAGTTTTCCCAGAATATCGCTTTGCTGATACAAATTAACAAGTTCATCTTCATGCAGATCGCCTATCTTTATCGGCATACGTCTGCACGGAAGCAGCTGAAGGTCTTCATCTATTGTAAAAAATGTATCACCTGCCTCACAATGATATACTCCAAAACCACAATTGCAGTAGAACTGAAGTGCTCTTCCCGTCTTAACAAAAGTATTGCTGAAAAGCCTTCTGTTACGGCTTGCTTCAGACGATAAATCATCAAGAAATCTCTTTACCTCGTCAGGACTCATGCACATTTCAGAGTCAGCCTGTCCAAAAGGGATCAATCTGTCCGTCCAAAAAAAGTCTATTTTATTCTTCCGGCAAGCTTCGACCGCATCATGCAGAGCATCCATATTATTCTTATGTGCTGTAAACGAAGCATACACGGGTATACGCCTTTTGCTGTATTTTCTGATAAGTGATGCGCCGTGCATAGCCTTGGAATAATTCCCTTCGCCTCGTATCGAATCATGCATTGCTTCTCCGCCGTCTATACTTATTTGAACATATGTAAGTTTTTTATACGAGCAAAGACGCTTAGCTGTAATTTCATCAATAAGCGTACCATTTGTAAGCAGACCGAAGGTCATCTCATTTTCAGTAAGCATATCGAGCACATCATAAATATACGGTGATAAAAGCGGTTCGCCCCCTGTAAGATTAACGTGTGCTGAGGCATTATAGTATCGCTTGAATCTGCTGAGCTGTTCCGAAGCAAGTTTCAGATCGTCTATCGATGTATGCCTGCCGTAAGCAGACTGATAACAATGTTTGCATCTTAAATTGCAAGCGGAAGTTATATGCCACTGAAAAAGAAACTTGCTTATCATGAAGCGCCGCCTCCGCCGCAGCCTCCTCCGCCGCAGCTCGATCCGCAGCCGCTGCCGCCACAGCTTGATCCGCAGCCGCTGCCGCCGCAGCTATAACCTGAACCCGAACTGTTTTTTCCAAATTTGGCGATCAGCACAAATGCAGCTATAAAAAAGGTTATGATCCCACCTACGAATGCAGTATTCTTTGAGAATGGGAGAGAATGAAAAATATCGCCTTTCTTTATCTCTGAGGTAAAATATGAATCATTCTTCTTATCCTCAAATACAAAAGTGCACTTTACCAGCCCGCTACTGTCGCTCCTGAAAAATTTATTTCCGGATTGTTCATCGGAAGATTCATTTGTGGTGTATATGCATTTGATCTTGTCTTTTGAACCGATCGTTTTTGCCTCGATAGAAAGATTGCCTATCGGTTTGGAAAAATTCTTGCCAACGAACCGATATGTGTAATAGACATTATTCCTTCCGCTTCTTCTCACAACAGAGTTAAGTACATATTTGACCTGATATGTAACAGTTTCTCCGGCTTCGGGCTCGTAGATCCAGAAAATATTTTCCGAACTGCCGTCTTTACTCTTTACTACTGCACAAGAATTAAAAGAAAAACCATCAAGATCATATTTCAATATATTTACATTTTTTCCGTTGATCTTAGCAGATTTTACATCAATGGAATCAAACTTCTCATCTTCATCAACATTAAGGTATATCCCTTTATAAAACTTTGAAAAACCCGACTCGTTAAATTGAAGTACCCATTTTTCATTGACCACAAGATCACCCTTGGGTGTCATTTCAGTAATGAACTCAGCAGAACGAATAGTGTAGTCTTCGGCATAATGAACGCTTTCATCATCTGCGACGGCAGTAACAGGAATAAATACTGCAGCAAAAGCCATTATCAGTACAGCAAACATCACCCTTACGGATAATTTCTTTATCATAAAAATCTCCTTTATGTCATGAAAATAATTCTTTTACTAATTATACCATATCCTGTATCAAAAATCAAGGCCAAAACAGCATATGATGAGATTTTTGCGATTTATTTTTCAGATCAGTATGTAACTTCACATAAATCACTTCTGCAAACATAAAGATCAAA
>CADBTD010000185.1 GCA_902797535.1 uncultured Ruminococcus sp.
ACATTGTATGCAAGGAAGGATGTGCGGAAATTGAGCCTTGACCAGACGATATACTATAAGCCGAAACAACCGAAACCTGCGGCGCTTCTCATATTTGACAGATCACATAAAGTGCGTATGGTCACCCTTGACGGTGCTATGACACTTGGCAGGGATTACCCTGCGTCTGACAGGGATATACGGGTGGAGTCGGAAATAGTCAGCCGTGTTCACGGAGAATTTGTATATGATGATTCTGACGGCAGCTATTATTATATTGACAACAACAGCTTTAACGGAACTTTTGTAAACGGAGAAAAGCTAAAAAAATATAATGAACGGGGATCTAAGGCTGTAAGGCTCAATGACGGTGATATAATCCGTATTGACCGTGATGACCTTACCGAGCCTCACCCTGAAGCTGTGCTGATGATATTCGGCACTACTTTTTCTGCTGAGGAAAAATGGAAAGAGTACTTTCTTACCTCTCCTTCAAAAGTGATGATAGGCAGAGATGAGATATGTCAGCTCAGACTATCAGACCTAATGGCTTCACGCACTCATGCGATGCTCGATATGCGCAAGGGTGCATGGTATATAAAGGATAATAACAGCACAAACGGCGTTTGTGTCAATGGCAGCGAGATATCAAGATCTGTGCGTCTATACCCTAATGATGTGATAAGGATAGCAAATACTACACTTATTTTTTCGGGAAAAAGCCTGTTATATAACTCTTCGGCAGAATCAAGGGCATCTCTGATCGTTGATATCAAGGACCGCACTGTAAGGGGCGGAAGAGTGCTGCTCAAAAATATCAGGGCAAAATTCAGTGACGGTGATTTTGTTCTGATACTCGGCGGTTCAGGTGCCGGCAAGACCACGCTGATAAAATCTATGCTCGGTGTTGATCGTGCAAACGGCAAGGTGATACTCAACGGTCAGGATCTGTATAAAAATTTCAGGAACCTGAAATCTCAGATAGGTATGGTGCCGCAGTTTCTTGCGCTGCGCTCAAATGATACAGTAAGACATACCCTGATCGATTCTGCGGATATCAAGCTGGGAAGAAAGTATACAAAGCAGGAACGCATCGCCCGTGTGAACGAGGTGCTTGAGCATGTAGGCATGACAGAACACGCTGACAAGAATATAAAAGATCTCAGCGGCGGTCAGCAGAAAAAAATATCAGTAGCTGATCAGCTTATAGGTTTTCAGAAGGTGTTCATATGTGATGAGCCCGACTCCGGCCTTGATGCGGCATCACGAATGCAGCAGATGGAGATACTTAAAGAGATATCTCAGGAGGGCAGGATAGTCATGGTAATATCCCATGAGCCCGATGATGCTGTGCAGGTGATAAACGGCGTAAGGGCACTGCTTTTTACAAAGGTGCTGGTGCTTGCAAGAAGTTCCGAGGATAGGGCGGGTCACCTGGCGTTTTTCGGAGATGTTGACAGCGCACTTGCTTTCTTCGGTGTATCAAGGCTTCAGGATATAATGCTTGAGATAAATCCACCGACAGAAGGCGGAAAGGGCAGAGCTGACGAGTATATCGAAAAATATATTCATCTGACGGGAGGCAAAAAGTAATGGGAAGTGCATCATTTGCTGCTCAGACCAAGGTGTATTTCAACAAGATAAGGCGTATAGCAGTCAAGGAAAAATTCTGGAAGTTCATAGTCTTTGCATTTATAATATCACTTATTGTTTCTGCGGTAGTGGGCGGAGATATGTTTACCACATACGAAAGCACCAAATCCGGTTTTTTCTCTATTGCTTCTGCGGCGATATGGATAGGCATTTTCAATTCTATACAGAATATTTGCCGTGAACATGAGATAATCCGTGCCGAATATCGTTCCGGAATGAAGATATCGGCTTACATGACCGCAAATGCTATGTGGCAGTTTCTTATCTGTCTGATACAGTCGGGAATAATACTGGGCATAAGCGTGATATTCATTGATTACAACAAGCACGGCATAGTCTTCGGGAGTTCTGTCCCCGAATACTTCGTGACTATACTTCTGCTCACTTTCGGCGCTGATATTATGGGACTTATGATATCATCTATAGCGGGTGACCCTGCAACGGCTATGACTATAATGCCGTTTGTGCTGATACTTCAGCTTATAATGAGCGGCGTGCTGTTTGACCTCAGCGGCTGGAGCGAAAAGATATCATATATCACATTCAGCAAATGGGGCATGAGCGCTTTCGGAAGCACAGCTGACCTGAACAGTGATGCTTTCCCGCTGAAACTGAGCGAGGCTTTTCCTCAGGTGGTGCGCCTTGAGACCGAGTCCTGCTATGACCATACAACAAAGAATCTGCTCACTGCATGGGGCTGGTGTGCGGGACTGTGTACAGTATGCTTCATTGTGAGCATACTTAGCTTAAAGATAAAGAACAAAGACAACTGAGTAACAGGAGAATAACATGGCTAAAAAAAGAATATCTCTGTCAGTATCCACCACAAACGGTGCGGTAAGGCAGAACAATGAGGACAACTTTTCTATAAACGGGAGAGGTCTTCCGAGCGGAAAAAGCATTATCAATATAAACGGTACTGCTGATGCTGATACGATGCTTCTTGCTGTATTTGACGGCATGGGCGGCGAGGAAATGGGCGAGGTCGCTTCGGCTATAGCCTCAAGGCTTTCGGGTGACCTTCTGCGCAGACTGAATGTGTCTGAGGAAGCCGATTATCCCAATGTGGTAAACGAGTATGTCAATGCCGCCAACACCGAGATATGTCGGGCGCTTTCAAATGACGGGTCAAAACGCGGCGGTACTACTATGGCTCTGGTCTATCTCAAAAACGGAATAGCATATCCGTTTTCGCTCGGTGACAGCAGGATATATCTTCTTGCAGGCGGCAGCCTTGTGCAGATATCCGAAGACCACACACTTGCCATGAGAAAATATAAGGCCAACATCTATACTCTTGAAGAAGCCGAGATGAGCAGTGACAGTCACAAGCTCACGCTTTTCTTAGGGGTAGATGTTGACGGAAACGGACTTGAAGCACAGTGGTATGACCCGTTTTCACTGCGGCAGGGAAGCAAGCTGCTTATATGCTCAGACGGGCTTTATGATATGCTCAGCCGTGACGAGATACATGATATCCTGATGAATTGTCATGAAAACACAGCTGATGAACTGGCGGCTGCTGCTTTCAGAAACGGCGGTATCGATAATATAACCTGTATAGTAGCGCAGTATGTATAAATATGCTGTTAAATATATCCCCCGGATGCTTGATGAAAACATCCGGGGGAAGATCTATTTAAGGGGTCATTTATTATGCTTCCGTCGAGTCATTTTCTGTCAGACCGCTGTCGTTGAGTCTGATCCTTGCACCGTCGGTAAGGTTTTTGGATGATGACATGATTATCATAGCTTCATCGGGGATACCTGCCGATGTCATTCCAAAGTATGTGTCGTTTTCATCAGCAGTGGTTATGCTGTGCTTTACAGCGTGGTATTCCGGTCCGAAGAAACCTTCTGTTTCCTCTGCTACATATACATATTTTTCTGCGCCGCTGCCGTGTACTGCTTCTTTGCTTATGCAATAGTACTTGTCTGAGGTTTTTGATGAGGTCTTAAGTTCTCCGACCTCGCCGTATGATATGCTCTTGTCTTCCGAAAGACCGAACATTGCGTTGTCTAT